>JBDTZX010000504.1:0-2788 GCA_040004895.1 Rhodanobacter sp.
GATGCAGGTGCATGCGGCGATCGATCTGGATTTTGCCGCCGGCGTGCGCACGTTGTTACGGCAGGACCCGGACATCATCATGGTCGGCGAAATCCGCGACCTGGAAACCGCGCAGATGGCCGTGCAGGCTTCGCTGACCGGCCATCTGGTGTTGTCCACCTTGCATACCAACGATGCGCCCAGCGCGGTAACCCGATTGCTTGATCTTGGCGTACCTCATTACCTCATCCAGTCCACCCTCACCGGCGTGGTTGCCCAGCGTCTCGTGCGCACTCTGTGCCCGCACTGCAAACAGGAGGCGATCCAGGAGCCGCAGGAATGGACGGTGCTGACCCATGGCTGGTCCATTCCCCTGCCGGAAAAGGTATTCAAGCCGTTGGGCTGTCTGGAGTGCCGCAACACTGGCTTCATGGGTCGTACCGGCATCTACGAAATGATGAAGGTCTCGCCGCGACTGCGTTCACTGATTTCGGCACAACTCGATCTGGGCAATTTTGGCCAAGCCGCCTTGGCCGAAGGGATGCGCCCGCTGCGCATTTCCGCTGCCGACCAGGTTGCCGCCGGCCTCACCACGGTTCAGGAGATCCTTACCGTGCTGCCGCCGATCGAAACCTTCGACGACACTCAACCGTAACGATCTTGGCACCGCATCCGGCGACCCATGAAGCCCATACTGATCATACGCACCGGTCGCGCACCGGACGCCATTCGGGCGCGCCACGGCGATTTTCCTCACTGGTTCCGGTTGGGCGCAAAGCTCCCGCTGGGGCAATTGCGCGTTGTCGACGTCGCCGCTGGCGAATCGCTGCCGCCGCCACAGGAGGTCGCCGGCGCCATGATCACCGGCTCCGCATCCATGGTCACCGAGCGGCTTGCATGGAGCGAACGCACTGCCGGCTGGATCCGCAATGCCATGGATGTCGAACTCCCGCTGTTCGGCGTCTGTTATGGACACCAGCTGATGACACACGCGCTGGGCGGACGCGTGGACTATTTGCCAGGCGGCCGTGAGATAGGAACGCAATCGATTGAATTGTCACGGCAACACGCACACGACCCCTTGCTGTCGACGCTGCCCGCCACATTTCGTGCGCATACCACACACGAACAAAGCGTACTTGAACCGCCTGGCAACACGGTCGTCTTGGCCCGTTCCGCACGTGACCCCCACCAGCTGCTGCGCTACGGACCACAGGCCGTCAGCGCGCAGTTCCATCCCGAGTTCAATGCCGATGTCATGCGTGCCTATATCAAGCGCAAGCACGCCGACATGAAACGCGAAGGGTTCGATCCCAAGCAGGCGTTTGATGCCGTTGCAGCCACGCCCGTTGCACGTGGACTGTTACGCAGATTTTCCGCACGTTGTGGCTGGGCGGACAGCGCGATTTGAGCTGGCACAGTCAGCCGCGCAGGCGTCGGGCAATTTTTTCGCGGGAAAGCAGCGCGAATATCACCCCGAACAGAAAGCCGCCTATGTGCGCCCACCACACATAGGCGCCATAACTCGGCCCGGCGTAACTGAAGAGCAGTTGCAGAAGTACCCATATCCCTATCAACAGGAAAGCAGGAACCCGCACGAACTCCATATACAACCCGAGCGGCAGCACCAAGCCAAGTTTGGCGCGCGGGAACAGGGCGACGTAGGTGCCCACGACAGCAGATACCGCACCACTGCACCCGATGATCGGCAATCGCACGCCTGCCAGCGACAATGCGCCAATCAGGTTCGCAACAATTCCGCCAAGCACAAACAGCAACAGAAAGCGGAATGATCCCAGAGCACGTTCGCCTGGCAAGCCGAAGATTGCCAGGAACAGCAGGTTGCTCAGAAGATGCAACCAAGTGACGTGGATGAACAAGGCAGTGAAAAGGCGCAACAGGGCCGGATCGGTCAGCTGCGGCAGTAGTGCCTCGTGCGAATTGAAAATATTCGCCGGGACCGTACCCCATTCCAGCAACAGGGAAAGTCGGTGCGGTGGCGGAGTCAGCACCAAGCCGACGAAACACACCACGCAAAGGGTAACCACCAGCAAGGTTGCCCAGTGCCAGCGCGGTCGCCGACGCGTTTCAACATGCACGAACAAGAGCGCACCTCTGTCAGATGGTGTTTGGAATCAGTCGAGCATCATCATAGGTGATGGGCCTCGCTGACATGGGCGAAGGCACGTGGCAGCCCAAGGTGCCGAATATATCTGACCGCCATGCTTGGCGAGCACGAGCACGCAAAGAAAAACCCCCACCGTTTCCGGTGAGGGTTGATCAGGATAAAGCCCCTGGCGGTGACCTGTTGCGGCCTGCGCTCTTCGAGCGCAACCGCACGCAAAGAAAAACCCCCACCGTTTCCGGTGAGGGTTGATCAGGATAAAGCCCCTGGCGGTGACCTGTTGCGGCCTGCGCTCTTCGAGCGCAACCGCACGCAAAGAAAAACCCCCACCGTTTCCGGTGAGGGTTGATCAGGATAAAGCCCCTGGCGGTGACCTACTCTTGCATGACAGAGCCACACTACCATCGGCGCATGCGCGTTTCACTTCTGAGTTCGGGATGGGATCAGGTGGTACCACGCCGCTATGGCCGCCAGGGAAGGGGTGGGAGCAGCGCGTTGGCGCTTGGCTCCACATTCTTCTTGAAAAGGCCGATCCTGGATGCAACAGATCAGCATTCTCCGTGAGTGGAAACTCACGTTGGATACATCGTAAACGAGTGACAAGCGTCGAGGTGAATTCGAATCGAACAAAGACTTTATTAAGACCTGCGAAGCGTCTTGGGGTTATATGGTCAAGCCTCACGG
>JBDTZX010000028.1:0-2770 GCA_040004895.1 Rhodanobacter sp.
CAGATACATGAACGACCGGCTCCGGAAATTATGTAAGAGCTAACATAATAGTCCCGGAAACCGCATGCAAGCGACTGGAGGCTACGACCACTCGGCGCGGGTCACCGCGCGACCGAGCGACTTCTCGACCTTCTTGCACAGTGTCGGCGTGCCGTTGACCAGCACCACCTGGATCGCCGGCCGCAGCATCGGCAGATCGACGATGGAGTCGCTATAGGCCGTCTGCCATGCGCTGACGCCATGTTTCGCCAGCAGTTCCACCTTGCGCCGGCCGATGTTATGCCGGAGCAGTCGCATGCCGAACCATCCCGGACGCAACTGCGAGGCCAGCACTTCCAGGTCGGTCAACCCCAGTTCCCGCAGGATGCCGATGACCAGTGCATGCTCGCAGCCGGTGACCACCAGCACCCGATCACCCGCGGCCTGGTGCCTGCGCAATGCCTGCAGGCCGTCTCGGCAGAACACTCGCGAACGCCGCGCGAGACCGGCAGCGAACGCTTCGGCCACTGCCTGATACCGCGTCTGCCCAAGCCCAAGCAGCCCGACATGGGTCAACGTGCGTAGCGGCAGGTGGCGCGAAAAAGGCAACTGCAGCAGGCAGACCGGCACGCACAGCAACGCCAGCAGCATCCGCCATGGCGAACGCATATACCGATCGCGCATGAACAAGTAGAACGCATCGCCGTGGATCAGCACACCATCGAAATCGAATAGCACCACCGGTGGCATGACACCGCTTTCGCCGGACGCGGGCGTTGCCAGCGGCTCGCTCGGCAGGATCGTCACGCCGTGCCGAACAATCGGCGCAGTTCGCTGCCTGGATCTTCCGCGCGCATGAACGCCTCGCCGACCAGGAATGCCTGGATGCCGCCCTCACGCAGGCGCGCGACGTCTTCGGGCGTATGGATGCCCGACTCCGCCACCAGCACGCGGTCGTACTCGATCATCGCCTGCAGCGCCAGCGAGGTTTCCAGCGAGGTCTCGAAATTGCGCAGGTTGCGGTTGTTGACGCCGATCAGCGGCACCGGCAAGGCCATTGCCCGTTCCATTTCGTCCTCGTCATGCACCTCGCACAACACATCGAGATCGAGTTCGGCCGCCAGCAGTGCCAACTGCATCAGCACGTCGTCATCCATTGCGGAGACGATCAGCAGCACGCAGTCGGCGCCGATCGCGCGCGCCTCGTGCACCTGGTACGGGTCGATGATGAAGTCCTTGCGCAGCAGCGGCAGCGAGCACGCCGCGCGTGCCTGCTGCAGGAATGCTTCGCTGCCCTGGAAAAAATCGCTGTCGGTCAGCACCGACAAGCAGGCGGCGCCAGCCGTTTCGTAGCTGCGGGCAATCGCGGCCGGATCGAAGTTCGGCCGGATCACGCCCTTGCTCGGGCTGGCCTTTTTCACTTCGGCGATCACCGCCGGCAGACCCGCGGCGATCTTCGCCTCGATCGCGGCGGCAAACCCGCGGGTCTGCGGCAGCTCCGCGATCCGCGCGGTCAGTTCGACCAGGGGCATTTTTATCCGGCGTTCGGCAATCTCTTCCGCCTTGCGGGCAAGAATGCGATTGAGGATGTCGGTCATGGGGAATCAGTGCTCGCTGGGGATGGGGCGATGATGACGCGATCCGGATCGGCACTCAACCATCGGGAGGCATGCGCTCAACCCGGGCTGGCAAGTCGCCGCGTGACTGACACGAAGGATTCCATTTTCGCGCGCGCCGCACCACTGGCAATCGCCTTGCGCGCACGCTCGATGCCATCGTCGATGGAGTCGGCCACGTCGGCTGCGTACAACGCTGCACCTGCGTTCAGGCAGACGATATCGTGCGGTATGCCGCGGTTGCCGGTCAGCGCATCGAGCAGCATCGCTTTCGACCCTTCCACGTTGTCGACCCGCAGGTTCCGGCTCGACCCCATCGCCAGGCCGAACTGTTCCGGCTCGATCTCGTACTCGCGCACGACACCGTCGCGCAACTCGCCCACCAGCGTCGCGGCGCCCAGCGAAATCTCGTCCATGCCATCGCGGCCCCAGACCACCATCGCGTGCTTCGCACCGAGCTCCTGCAGAACGCGTACCTGGATGCCGACGAGGTCGGGATGAAACACACCCATCAGGATGTTCGGCGCACCAGCCGGATTGGTCAGCGGGCCAAGGATGTTGAACAACGTGCGCACACCCATTTCCTTGCGCACCGGCGCCACCACTTTCATCGCCGGATGATGGTTCGGCGCGAACATGAAACCGATGCCGGTTTCGGCCATGCATGCGGCGACCTGCGCCGGCGTCAGATCGATCGATGCTCCGAGCGCTTCCATCACGTCCGCGCTGCCGGACTTTGACGATACGCTGCGGCCGCCGTGCTTGGCCACGCGTGCTCCGGCCGCCGCTGCCACGAACATCGATGCGGTGGAGATGTTGAAACTCGACGCGCCGTCCCCGCCGGTGCCGACGATGTCCAGCAGGTGATCGTTGTCGCCGTCGATCTGCGGCACCTTGGCCGACAGCTCGCGCATGACGCGCGCCGCGCCGGTGATCTCGCCGATGGTTTCCTTCTTCACGCGCAGGCCGGTGATGATTGCCGCGGTCATCAACGGGCTGACGTCGCCGGCCATGATCTGGCGCATCAGCGCGATCATCTCGTCATGGAAGATCTCGCGATGCTCGATCGTGCGCTGCAGGGCTTCCTGCGGCGTAATCGTCATGCTGCTCATGCCGCCAGCCGCAGCGGCTGACCGAGGAAATTTCGCAGCAGGTCGTGGCCGTGCTGGGTCAGG
>JBDTZX010000022.1:0-2769 GCA_040004895.1 Rhodanobacter sp.
CGTTCGTCGGTGCCGCGCTGTGGCCGTTCCTGTTCCTGCTGCTCGACGACCTGCGTGCGCGGCTGCGCATCCAGTGACATGAAGATCCGGCGATCGATCAAGGATACCCGCGGCGAAAGCGCACTGTTCCGGCGACGTGCGATTGCCGGCTTCGTGCTGATCCTGTTGAGCCTTGGCTTGCTGGTCAGCCGTTATGTACATCTGCAGGTAGCGCGTCACGACGAGTTCGTCACGCGTTCCAAGAACAACAGCGTCAAGCCGCGTGCGATTCCGCCGCCACGCGGCCTTATCTACGATCGCAACGGCGTGCTGCTCGCCGACAACCAGCCTGCGTTTCGGCTGGAGGTAGTGCCCGAGCAGGTCACTGACATGCCGGCGTTGCTGACCGCGCTGGGCATGGTCGTCCCGCTGGGGCAGGACGACCTCGATGCGTTCAAGAAGCAGCTTGCGCAAAACCGGCGCTTCGACAGCGTGCCGCTGAAAATGCATCTGACCGAGGACGAAATCGACCGTTTCGCGGTGAACCGCTGGCGCTTTCCGGGTGTCGACGTGGTGCCGTATCTGACGCGGCGTTATCCATTCGGCGAATTGTTTGCGCACGTGGTGGGCTATGTCAGCCGGATCGATGTGAATGATGTGGACCGGCTTGATGCGAAGCGTTATCAGGGCACCAGTCACGTCGGCCGCAGCGGCATCGAACGCTCCTACGAGGATGTGCTGCACGGTACGCCGGGTTACGAACTGCTGGAGGTCAACGCGGACGGGCAGACCCAGCGCGTGCTGGAGACGCATGCGCCGACCCCCGGCAGAAACCTTTACCTCAGCATCGATGTGCGGCTGCAGAAAGCGGCGCAGGAAGCCTTTGCCGGCCGTCCAGGCGCGGCGGTGGCGATCGATCCGCGCAATGGCCAGATACTCGCGATGGTCAGCGTGCCGACGTTCGATCCCAATCTCTTCGTCAACGGCATCAGTGGCGTCGACTACAAGGGACTGATGAACGATGTGGACAAGCCGCTGTACAACCGCGCGCTGCGCGGTGTGTATCCGCCCGGTTCCACCGTGAAGCCGTTCCTCGCATTGGGCGGCCTCGAATATGGCGTGCGGCGACCCGAGGACACGGTGTTGTCCGTCGGCCAGTTCTGCCTGCCCGGCCAGAAACGCTGCTATCGCGACGACACCCGCGGCGGCGATGGCACGGTCAACATGGTGCGGGCGATCGAGAAGTCGACCAATACCTATTTCTACAAGCTGGCGCTGGATCTGGGCATCGACCGTCTGAGCAGCTGGATGAGCCGTTTCAGCTTCGGCAGCAAGACCGGGATCGACTTGATCGGTGAGTCCGAAGGCGTGTTGCCATCGCGCGAATGGAAGGCCGGCCACAGCAAGGAAGGGTGGTTTCCCGGCGAGACCGTGATCGCGGGCATCGGGCAGGGTTACTGGGAAGTCACCCCGCTGCAGCTGGCGCATGCGTTGTCCACGTTTGCCGGCCACGGCATCCCGTATCTGCCGCGATTGGGCATGGCGACTCGCGGCAATGGTGAAGCGCAAGCCGCGCCGATCCCGAATCCGCCGGCACCTTCGCTGATCCACGCACCGTCCGAATGGAGCGTGATCAACGAAGGCATGCGGGCGGTGATCACCGGCGGTACCGGCAAGGGCCTCAACGACGGATTTCCGTATGCGATCGCCGGCAAGAGCGGCACCGCCGAGCGTTTTTCGCGTACCAGCGAGGCCTACGACACCAACAAGAACACGGCGCACCTGGCGGCGCGGCATCGCGCCTGGTTCATGGCTTACACGCCCACCGATCAACCGCAGATCGCCGCCGCCGTGGTGCTGGAGGCAGGCGCCTGGGGTGGCAAGGACGCCGGTCCGATCGTGCGCAGGATCTTCGATGCATGGCTGGCTTCGCATGGCGGCGACATCCCCGGCAGCGACCGGTTGCCAGTGACGCTGGCGCCAGCCGCACCGGCTTCACCTGTCGTCACGCCAGCCGCCACCTCCACGATCACCCCACCCGCCACCGAGGACGACAACGGCGGTGATGTGGAAGATGAGCCGGCCCAAGCATCGAGCGGAGCCCAGCCATGATCGAAACGATCTATACCCGCTCGCGCCGCTTCTTCAAACGCATCCTGACCCGCCCGCGCATCGATCTGCCGCTGGCCTTCGGGCTGGTCCTGCTGGCGTCGGTGGGGCTGGTCACGCTCTATAGCGCCGGCGATGCCAGCATGGCGCTGGTGGGTGGTCAGGCCGCCCGTTTCGTGCTGGGCGGTGCGTTGCTGCTGCTGATCTCGCGCATCCCGCCCTCAGTGCTGCGCGGCTGGACACCCTGGCTGTACGTCGGCAGCACCGCGTTGCTGGTGGTGGTGGCGGTGCTGGGCGAAGGGCGTGGTGCCGACCGCTGGCTGAACCTGGGCGTGATGCGCTTTCAGCCGTCCGAACTGCTCAAGCTGACCATGCCGATGATGGTCGCGTGGTACCTGCATCCGCGGCAGTTGCCGCCGGGCTGGAAGGACATCATCGTGGTCGGCATCCTGATCGCGATTCCCGCCGCGCTGATTGCCGAACAACCGGATCTGGGCACCGCCTTGCTGGTGGCCACGGCCGGTGCGTTCGCGCTGTTTCTTTCCGGCATGGCGTGGTGGCGCATCGGCCTGCTGGTTGCCGCCGTCGGCGGCATGGTGCCGGTGGGCTGGCACTTCATGCACCAGTACCAGCGCGATCGCGTGCTGACCCTGCTCAATCCGGAATCCGATCCGCTCGGCA
>JBDTZX010000370.1:0-2769 GCA_040004895.1 Rhodanobacter sp.
AGCCGCGATTGCTGGCCCAGCTGCCCGCGCTTCGAGCCCTGGGCGTGTTCGAACTCTTCGAGATGCGCGATCCCGCCTTGCGCGTCTGGCTGGCCGACGAGCTGGCCGATCTGGGCGCTCGCAAGCAAGCGCTTGCTGAAACAAACATAACCTGACATATATTTGCCTTGACAAATATACTTTCGGCAATAGAATGCACGGTCATGAAACCGATTCCCTCTCCCCACGACCTCTCCTGCGCCCCTGATCCGCGCACGGCCAGCCTCGGCATGTTGCTGACCATGGTGCGCTCCGAGATGGTGCGCGCGATCGAGGCGGAGCTGGCCAGTCAGGGGCTCGAGCTGAGCTTTACCCAGTACCTGATCCTGAAGAAGGCGCAGCAGCTGGGTGCGGTTTCGGCCACCGAACTGGCGCGCTCGGTGGAGCTCGATGGTGGCGCGATGACGCGCCAGCTCGATCAACTGGAACGCAAGGGTTACCTGCGGCGTGCGCCGCACGAGCAGGATCGCCGGGCGCTTCGCATCGAGCTGACCGACGCCGGCATGGCGGTATGGCAGAACACCGCTTCCGTATGCAGCCAGCGGGTGATGACCGCAGCACAGCGCTCGCTGAGCTCGGCCGAGAGCACCCAACTTCACGACTATCTGGAACGCGTGCTGCAAGCACTGCGCGACAGGAACTGACTTGTTTACCTGGACACGACCCATGCGTCTGCACTTATTTGCGGCAGCTACTGCATTGACCCTCGCACTGGCCGGTTGCGCCAGCAGCGGCGGGCTGCACCCCGACGGCACGCCGACGGATCCCGCCTCGCTGAAGGCCGAGCGCAGCCTGGACGGTTTGAGTGTGTCGTCCGCCGCATGGCCGGCCGGCGACTGGTGGACCGGACTGGGCGATTCGCAGCTCGACGCGCTGATGAGCGAAGCGCTCAGCGACAACCCGGGTCTGGGCATGGCGGATGCGCGGGCGCGCCAGGCCCAGGCCGAAGTCGGTGCCGCCGATGCGGCCCGCGGTCCCAGCGTGACCGCGGGCGGCAGCATCTCGGGCGCACGCATTCCCACCACGCTGCTGCCGGCAAGCGATGGCGGCGGCCATTTCGCCTGGGCCAAGTACGGCGATGTCAGCTTCAAGTGGGGACTCGATCTGTGGGGCGGCAAGCGCGACGCCTGGCAGGCAGCGCTCGGAACCTCGCGTGCCGCCGAGATCGACGCGCATGCGGCGCGCATCGAACTCTCCGCCAATGTCGCCCGCGCCTACGCGCAGCTCGGCTACGCGTTCGCCGAACAGGATCTGGCGGCGGGCGAACTGAAGCGCGCCGCTCAGGCGCGCGATCTGACCCGCCAGCGCGTAGCCGCCGGCATCGACAACCGGATCCAGCTGAAACAGGCCGACGGCGAAGTCGCCAGCGCGGAACAGCATGTTGCGGTCGGCAAGCGCGCGATCGACGCTGCGCGATCTTCCCTCGCGGTGCTGCTGGGCAAGGGACCGGATCGTGGACTCGACATCGCGCGGCCGCAGGTGTTGAAGCCGGCCGATCTTGCCGTGCCGCCCAACCTCCCGGTCGAACTGATCGGCCACCGCGCCGACCTGATCGCCGCACGCTGGCGGGTCGAGGCAGCGGGCAAGGACATCGCCTCGGCGAAGACCGAATTTCTGCCGAACGTCAGCATCGGTGCACTTGCCGGCTTGATCACCCTGGGCGGCGGCAATCTGTTCGAGGCACCTGCGCGCTTCTATCAGGCCGGTCCGTCGATCAGCCTGCCGATCTTCGATGGCGGGCGGCTGCGGTCGAACCTCGCCGGCAAGGACGCGCAATACGATCTGGCCGTGGCGCAGTACAACCAGACGCTGGTTTCGGCAGTGAATCAGGTATCCGATGATCTGTCCGCGCTGCAGTCGCTGCAGGTGCAGATCGATGCGCAGCAGCGCGCGCAGGATGCGGCCGAACAAGCATGGCAGCTTGCCCTGCAACGCTATCAGGCCGGCATCGGCAGCTATCTCGAAGCGCTCAGTGTGCGTCAGCAGCTGCTGGTCGCCAGGCAGGCGATGGCTTCGCTGCATGCGCAGCAGATCGATCTTTCGGTGCAATTGATCCAGGCGCTCGGTGGCGGTTTCCAGCCCCGGGCCAACTTGGTCGCACCCTCCCCGTCTTCCAATCCTTCGCGTTCCTGAGGCAGCCCCATGTCCAGTCAAAATCCCGTTGCGACCGAAACTCCGGCCGCTGCTCCTCCGAAGAAAAATTCGCGCGGTCTGCTGCTGCGCCTGCTTGGCGTGATCGTGCTGCTCGGCATCATCGGCTGGGCGCTGTGGTACTTCCTCGATGGTCGCTGGTACGAAGGTACCGACGATGCCTATGTCAACGGCAATGTGGTGCAGATCACGCCGCAGGTTCCGGGCACCGTGGTCAGCATCGGCGCCGATGACGGCGATCTGGTGCATGCTGGCAAGGTGCTGGTGCAGCTCGACCCGAGCGATGCCGAGGTCAGTCTGGCCGAGGCGAAGGCCAACCTCGCCAACACCGTGCGCAAGGTGCGCGGCCTTTACAGCAGCGTCAATGGTGCGCAGGCCGATGTGGCGGCGCGCAAGATCGCGGTGGACAAGGCACGCGCCGACTACAACCGTCGCCGCGATCTCGCCAAGTCCGGCGCGATTTCCTCCGAGGAGCTGTCCCACGCCAGTGATGCGATGACCACCGCCGAGAGCGGCCTGATCGCCGCCCAGCAGCAGTACCAGACCAGCAAGGTGCTGGTCGACGATACCGTGGTCGCC
>JBDTZX010000017.1:0-9189 GCA_040004895.1 Rhodanobacter sp.
GTCACGCCGTTATCGCGCAGCGGCTTGACGTTGTACATCGTCGCCAGATCGTTCGGCACCAGGCCGCGTGCACCATTGGTGAAGCTGATGGCCTGGCCGATCTTGCCTGTGCCATGACCGGTCTTGCCGGCGGACGTGGCGACGTTGAAGAGACCCTTCTTCGCGTCGTACTTCGCGATCTTGGACCGGTTCAAGGCCTCTGGATGGAAGCTGTTCAGGCCGGCAACGCCGGTGATCACGCTGTGCAAGGCCGCCGGAACGCTGATATCGCCGGCGTTGGCGACATGCAGGCTGCCGTCCTTCATCTTGTAGTGATTTTCCTGCGTATGGAACGCACGATTCACCTGACCGGCCTTGCCGCTGAAATCGATCTGCATCTTGTTCGGGTACACGTTGTTGACCGTGAAGCCCTGCGACACCAGCCAGGCCTTGGCTGCCGCGATATCGCTGTCGGCCACACCGTAGGATTCACCGAATTCCTTCGGAGTCAGCCACTGGTGGAAGCGCGACGACTTGCGATCATGCTGATCGGCAATCAGGCTGTCCAGCGCTGCCTGCCGCGCCGAGCTGCGCTTCAGCACGAGCTGCATGTGGTTCATTGGGGCCGAGTCGGCCAGACGATCCGCAGGAGCCTTGCGGTTCACGAAGCGCAAATGGCTTTTCTGAACTACCGATACGAGATTGTTGTTGACGGCCTGTGTGACGCGCGGCGCTTCCGAAACATTTGCCAAGTTGCTGGCGACGGTCGGCTGCGCGAATGCAGGCGCGCCGGCAAGCGCTGCTGCGATGGATGCGCTGAGAATGAGATGCCCTTGTTTCATCGGTTGAAAACTCCCCTCGAAAGTCGTTGGAAAAAGTTGATGGCGCATTTGCCTGATCCACTTTGCGAACCATGCTCTATGCAGAAGCTGCGCCCCTGTTGCGGAGATCTTCTCCGCCTTCCCCCAGACACAAGCGACAGCTTCGCCTGCATATGGCCTCACATGACACCCTGTGTGAATCGGGAACTGAAATCAGGCCAAAGCCGCGGCTGGCGCCGGCTGGTTTGCCATCGTTGAAGCCCCCTTGCCAAACTCCCAAACTTCGCACCCCCGCCAGATGCCTTGTGCATGTCGACGACAACCCAAGCATCCCGGACCGACCTGTGGAGTGTGCAACTCTGCGCTCGCGCCCGCAATGATTTGTTGACGTTTCAGGTGTCTTTTTTTGCATGGTGATGTCCCGTCCGGTGCGCACGTCCGGGCCCAGATCGCCAGAGCCAGTGCCGGGAACCTGCATGGCTTGCGGCAATCGTCGTAAGGGCGGGAAACAGGCGGCTATTGCCTTTGGACGACGCACGGCGCATCGGTCGCTACCGCACATGTGTAAATGGCCAGTCGCAAGAACGTGCTTGCGGGTCAGATCATCGACCAACCCGCTCCCGAAAGCTGGTTGACAGGACGGCCTGATAAAAAACCACGATCTGGTTTCAGTGAATATCACCCGTGTCCCCCGCTTTGTTTTACCGTTCATTGCATGGCCGCCATGACTGGCGTGGCGGTACCTTCAAGCGCGCGCTCAGCGCCGCCAAATATGTCTGGCGAAGCCTCTGGATGGCTCGTCGGCAATCTCGCTGGTTGTCATTCCTCCACGAGTCGCCTGGCATGGCGGCTTTCGTTTCCCGCGACCCTCGCATGCATGAGCGCGCGCATCATCGCTACATCAATCGACGGCTTGCTCCAGCCCGGCGCTTCAAGATCATCGAAAGCCACTATCGTCACGTGCTGGGTCGATTTCCATCCGGCCTGACGGAAGACATCTACATCCGTGGCCACGCCTCGCTGGGACACCTGGTCTTGAAGGACGGAAGCAGCGCCGAATTGCGCCTGAGTGTACCGACCGGGCGCGGGCGCGAGGGTGAGCTGGCTCTGTATCTGCTCCAGCCGGACGGCCAGCCGTTGTCATCGGTCATCTTCACCATCGCGGACGAAGGGACCAGCCTGCTGATCGGCTGCCTGCAGGGTGCTTCGGGTGCTTCGGGCCGGGCAGCAGTACGCGAGTTCACCAAGCAGGCCCATGGGTTGCGCCCGAAGAATCTGCTGCTGTCGATGCTGTACTCACTGGCCGGTGTTTACGGAATCAGCCATGTCCAGGGCGTGAGCAATCGTGCGCATCCGTTCGCCGGCAGCGACAAGATCAAGGCCGACTACGACAGCTTCTGGCAGGAGTGCCGCGGCGTACTGCTGGAAGATGGTTTCTATCGTCTGCCGACGCACGAACCCAGCCGCAACGAAGCCGAGGTGGAAAGCAAGAACCGTTCGGCATTCCGCAAGCGCGAATTGCTGCGCCGACAGGCGTGCGAGCTGATGACCGACGCGCTCGCGATCCGTATCGGTTAGCGCTGGCGGCCTGACTCTGAGTCACCGGCGGCTCGACGCAACTCGTGCAACTTGGCGTACTTCAGGAATGCGTAGAACGCATGCACGCGTGCGGCAATGAAGCCGGCCCAGCCGGACCGGTAGTGACCACGGATCAGGTAATAGCGCAGGAACGCCACCGTCGGGTACGCCACCATGCGCAGGCCAAGCCAGTGCACACGACGCCCGGCGAGATCCGCCTGCTGCAGGCTCGAATAGTGATTGGCCTTTGCCGCGCGCCCGGCGATGTCGCGCTCACCGTAGTGATCGATGACCACGTCGAGTACGCCGATCGATCCATCCACCACCACCGATTCGTGCACCCGATGGCCACTCATGCGTGCGCGCTTTCGGTCGAACAATCGAACATAGTGGTTGAGCCGGCCGTGTTTCGACTGCCAGCGCCAGAACAGCCATTCGCGACGCCATAGCTGATATCCCGCATGCAACGGTGAACTCAGGACTGCCTTCAGGGACACCTCTGCGGAGGCTGCGAATGACTCATCCGAGTCCAGCAAAAGAACCCAGTCATGCGTCGCCAGATCGATGGCTGCCTGTTTCTGCGCGCTGTAACCAGCGAAGGGCTGAGCATGCACGCGGGCACCGTGATTTTCGGCGATCGTCCGGCTGGTATCGGTCGAACCGGAATCCAGCACCACGATTTCATCGGCCCATGCAACGGAACGCAGACAGGCGCCAAGCGTGTCGGCGTTGTTGAACGTGGTCACCACCACCGACAACGGTTCACGCGGCATGAGTCACCTCGCGGGCGTTGACGGTCACCGCAACGTCGGACTGCACGTACAGCGCTGCGGCCCACAAGCCGAGCAGCCAGGCGAACAGCAGGCCCCACCAGGCCGAATAGAAGGCCAGATGGGTGTTGATCGGAAACAGCATGACGGCCAGCGCCAGCGTGGCGGGGAACGCCCGCGTGCGGGCCAGGGCGCCGGCCCGGCGCCAGGCGCGAAGGCCCAGCATCACGGCCGCCGACCACAGCAGCAGACCGAGCACGCCGGTCTCGGTGAGGATCTCCAGCACCAGCTGATGCGCGTGGCAGGCGCCTTCACCGACGCCGCAGGATTCGGCCACGACGAAGTGATCGTTGCGTGGCGCGTACGCTGGATAGGCGTAACGGAACCCGCGCACACCGACGCCATTGACCGGATGCGCCTCGATCATCCGCATGCTGGCGTGCCAGATGTCCAGCCGTCCGCTGAGGGCGGTGTCGATGGACTGATCGGTGCCGTGCATGACGAGCAGGGTGCGGTCCATGCGTTGCTGGAAGCGTCCGGAAGTTTTCCAGGCAATGCCGCCCGCAAGCGCAAGCAGCAACACAGCAACAGCGCAGAACATCGCAAACCGCCGCAGGGATCCGGCTTCACGCCAGGCGAAACCCATTGTCACCAGCCCGTAGCACAGCCACGCCGAACGCGAACCCGCAAGCAGCACCGGTCCCAGCAACAACACGAACGCAAGCAGCAGTCCCCGCATTCCGGCGTATCGGCGGGCCGCCCACAACGCAAACGGCGACAACACGGCCAGTGTCGGACCCAGCTTGAGATTGTCTGCACCGAATATGCCGGAAATGCGCTCCGGATCGGCATGCCCACCCAGGCTCCAGCCGGTCAGCGCCTGTACCCAGGCATCCGCGGTCCACAGCGCCAGTACCAGCGCCACCGCCACGTACAACGCATGCAGCTTGTGCTCGCGGCGGATGGCAAAACAGGCATACAGGCCCAGCGGCGCGTAACGCAGGATCGCCCCCACCGTGCCCCAGCTCTTGCCGGGCGCCACCGAGTCGACTGCCGACAACACTGCGGCTCCAACGTAGCCGGACAACATCCACAGCAGCAACCGGGCGCCGGCATGCTCGTGCAATGCATCGGGCTGCCGCGCGAACAGCAGGATGACGCCGATCAGGCAGAGAAATGTGCCGAACTCGGAACTGCGCCCGAACGGCAGCAAGGCGACCACCAGCCAGAACGGCAGCAGCGGGGAATGCAATGCGGCCTTGAGCGAACTGCCGAATGAAGTCATGCGTGAACCGGAGCGGAGGCGGTCGCCCATTGTAGGCGCCGGCGAGCGCCGGGGAACTCAGCCGCTGGTCACTTCCTCATACAGCGCCAGGGTGGCCTGCTGCATGTCGATCAGCCGGTAACTCTGCAACGGAGAAATCGGTGGAGCGACCCGCAGCAGTTCCGCGGCGCGTTCCACCAGCCGCTCGCGATCGCCCGGTGGCACCCGTCCGGCCGGGTAGAGCTCGGCGAGCAGCTCGCCGACACCGCCATGGGCGTACCCGAGCACGGGCCGGCACAGCGACAACGCCTCGATCACGGTGCGTCCGAACGATTCGGGTTTGTTCGACAGCTGCAGCACCAGTGCCGATACGGCGAACACGTCACGCACGTCGTCGCGCGGAGGCGTCATCACCACCTGCGATGTCACGCCACGCACCCGTATCAACTCGTTCAATTCGGCCAGATAAGCCTCGCGCCCGGGCTCGACCACACCGAGCAGCAGCAGCCGGGCTTCGATCCCGCGGCGCTTCAGGTCGGCCAGCAATTCAATCGCATCATGATGGCCTTTGAGTCGCGTGCCGCGCGCAGGCAAGGTCAACAGCGGCGCGCCGACCAGAGCCGGGTACTCGGCATGAAACGCCTTTTGCCAGGCGTCGTCCGGTCGATGGCCGTACGGAAACGCGTCCGGATCGGTGCCGCGCGGTATCACCCGCACCCTGGATGGCTCAAGCGACCGATAGTGGCTCAGCACGTAGTCACGCAATGTCTGCGAAACGACAATCACGCGCTCGCCCTTCATCAGGATGCTGCTGTAGCGCCCCGGCGAATTCAGTCCGTGCACGGTGGTGATGAAATGCGGTTGCGGCGACATGCCCCTGATCGCCAACCAGCCGAGCCACGCAGGCAGGCGCGACCGTGCATGCACGATGTCCGGCTTGAGTTCACGCAAAAGGCGACGCAGTGGGCCAAACCGGCTCAGTGTCAACAGCGACTTGCGGCCGAGATCCAGCGTCACATGCTCGCTGCCTTCGTCCTGCAATTGCTTCACCAGCCGGCCGCCGGCGGAGATCACCACCGAGCGATGGCCGGCGCGCACCAGGGCGCGCGCGATCTCCAGCGCCGACCGTTCCGCGCCACCGGAATGCATCGCGGGGATCAACTGCACGACGGTGAGGAGCTTGGTGGGGACGGCGATACTCGACATGAGTTCCGGACTGGAGGCTTTCATCATTGAAACAAAGCAAAAACAGTGCCGCCGAATCTTCCAGGCAGGGCTGCTTGCTCAGTCGCGCAGGATGTAGCGAGCACCGCAGTAGGCGCAGGTTGATTCGCCGCCATCCTCGACGATGGGCAGATAGACCTTCGGGTGCGAATTCCACAGCTCCATGCCGGGCATCGGGCACGACAATGGCAGGTCGGCACGCGTCACTTCGTAACGATTTTCGGCATTTGCCGGCAGCAGTGGCGGCGCTGCGGAAAGGGGACGCGACATCGGCGGACTCCATGCGGGATATCAGCCGCAAATATTAGCAGGCCGGGAGCAGCGCATCGGGAACGGGACAGACACCAACCGAACGACATAGTCCTTGCGGTCAATTCAGATTGGATGGATGTGGGAACAAAATCCGCCTGTCCGGTCAGCCGCACCGTGACATCACGTCAGGCGATCTTCGCTCCAGGGGAAACAGTATGGATTTCGGAAAAATCAGCGCGCGCGTCAAGGCCATCCTGCTGACGCCCAAGACCGAATGGCCGGTCGCTGCAGCCGAACCGGCAACGATCGGCGGTCTGTATGCGGGCTACATCGCGATCGTCTCGGCACTGCCGGCGATCGCCGGTTTCATCAAAGGCAGTCTCGTCGGTACCACGGTGTTCGGCATCACCGTCCGCACGCCGATCGCCATGGGCGCCGTCGGCATGCTGCTGAGCTACGCATTGACGCTGGCCCTGGCCTATGTGATGGCCTTGATCATCAACGCGCTGGCGCCGACCTTCGGCGGCCAGAAAGACATGGTGCAGGCACTGAAAACGGTCGCCTATGCGTGGACCGCCAGCTGGATTGCCGGCATCGCGACCATCGTGCCGTGGCTGGGTTGGCTGATTGCGATCGCGGGCGCGATCTACGGCGTGTACCTGCTCTATCTTGGCCTGCCCCACACCATGAAATGTCCCCCGGAAAAAGCCGGCGGTTACGCCGCCGTCAGCATCATCATCGCGATCGTGCTGAGCTGGATCATCGCGCTGATTGTCGGCGGCGTGATCGGTACCGCCGCCATGAGCGGCGCGGCCTTGGGCGGAAGCATGCATCTCACCGGCAGCGACGGCAACGCGGTCACCGTCAACGGCGACAGCGCGCTCGGCCAGCTTGCCGCGATGGGCCAGCGTGCCGAGCAGGCAAGCAAAGACCTGGATGCCGCGCAGAAATCCGGCGACACCAAAGCGCAGTCCGCGGCCATGGGCAAGATGATGGGTGCGATGGCCGGCAGCAGCGGCCCGGTCGAGGCACTGGCTCCGGATCAGATCAAGACCTTCCTGCCCGACAGCTTGGGCGGCCTCAAGCGCAGCAGCATCTCGGCCCAGCGCAACGGAGCGATGGGCATGCAGGTTTCCGATGCCACTGCCGATTACAGCAATGGCAGTGATCAGCACATCACGCTGGAGGTCACCGACACCGGCGGCGCCAAGGGCTTCATCGCGATGGCCGCCGCGATGGCACCCGAAGAGGACAAGGAAACCGATCACGGCTACGAGAAAACGTATACCGTCGACGGCAACATGGTGCACGAGGAATGGGACAGCCAGTCCAAGTCCGGCGAATACAGCGTGGTGCTCGGCAAGCGCTTCACGGTCAAGGCCAACGGCAATGCCGGCAGCATCGATCAGCTGAAGCAGGCCGTTGCCGGCATCGATCTGGCCAAACTGGAATCGATGAAGAATTCGGGCGTGAAGTCCGACTGAGATCCATCGTTCGCCCAGCAAAAAGCCGCGCCGTCACCGACGCGGCTTTTTCATGCCGGAACTTACTTTGCCACGTCCGCCTTGGGCACCGAACCTTCGGTGGTGATGCGAATCCTGATCTCGTCGCTGACCTTCGGCACGTAGGCGCCGACGCCGAAATCCGAACGCTTGATGGTGGCGGTGGCATCGAAGCCGATCGACTGCACTTTCATCATCGGATGAGGCCCGACCTTGTTCAGGGTCGCATCCAGCACGACCGACCTGGTCACGCCGTGCACGCTCAGGTCACCGGTGACCTTGAACTTGTGACCACCGAGCGGCTGCACCTTGGTGCTCTTGAAGGTGATGGTCGAAAACTTGTCCGCATCGAAGAAATCCGCTTCCTTCAGGTGCTTGTCCAATGCCGTCACGTGGGTGTCGAGATTGGCCAAGGGCAAGCTGACCTGCACGCTGGACTGCGCCGGATGCTGCTCGTCGAACACCAGCGTACCCTCGCCCAGGCCGAGGTTCGCGGTGGGATTCGAGTAGCCGAAATGGTTCCAGGTGAACAACACCATGGTGTGGCCCGGATCCAGTTGATAGGTGACCGGCGCGGCCTGGGCCGATGCGGCGGCACCGATCAGGCCGGCGAGAACGAGATACTTCAATGCACGCATGGGATGACTCCTTGGGGATGAGGATGCAGGGTTGGATCAGGCGATCGTGCAGGCTTCGTCGAAGCCCAGGCGCGGGCTGCGCGGGAACAGGTTGCGACCGGCATCGCCGTAGCCGATGCTGATCAGGAAATTCGACTTGACCGGCGTACCGGCAAAGAATGCTCCATCCACACCAGCGTTGTCGAAGCCCGACATCGGTCCGCAATCCAGTCCCAGCGCGCGCGCCGCCAGCAGCAGGTACGCTCCCTGCAGTGTGGAATTGCGGAAGGCGGTGACATCGATGTGCGACTGGTTGCCGAGGAACCAGCTGCGAGCATCGGCATGCGGAAAGAGCCTTGGCAGCTTTTCGTAGAATTCGCCATCGGTGGCGACGATCGCCGTGACCGGTGCTTCCATCGTCTTGGCGCGGTTGCCGTCGGACAGGAACGGGGCAAGCTTTTCCTTCGCCGCCTGCGACTTCACGAACACCACCCGCATCGGAGATGCATTCGCACTGGTGGGTCCAAATTTGGTCAGTTCATAAAGCCGGTGCAGCTGCTCGTCGCTCACATCCTTTGGCAGCCACGCGTTGAAAGTACGGGCGTTGCGAAACAACACATCGAGGCTGGTCTCGGAAAGCAACTCGCTCATGGGTATCCTTGGTTGAAGAACGCGCCGACGATGACGCCAGCGTCCCAGTGTATAGGCGCTGGCGTGGAATCCGATGGCGGTGGGAGGAACGTACTGTGTTGATATGGGAAACAATAGCGTCCCACTTTTCGTCATGCTGAAACCGCATGGTGAATGCTGGGCGATTACCGACGCGTCCGCCGGCAACCAGCGTCAGGCGCTGTCGCTGGCCGAACAGCTCGGCATGCCGGTGCGCCACCTGGTACTGCAGCCCCATGCTCCCTGGTCGTGGCTGGCACCGCGCTTCGATCGCGGTGGCCGGCTGATCCTTCCCGCTGCCCAGCGCGCACTGTTCGCGCCCCCCTGGCCGAGCGTGGCGATCGGCTGCGGCCGTGTCGCGGCCCTGTTCACCCGCATGCTGCGCGGGTTGTCGGAGGGTCGCTGTTACACCGTGCAGGTTCTTGATCCGCGTATCGATCCGAGCCACTGGGACGCGGTGATTGCACCGCGACACGATGGCATCGATGGCCCCAATGTGCTGCAACCGCTGGG
>JBDTZX010000387.1:0-2741 GCA_040004895.1 Rhodanobacter sp.
CGCGATCTTTCAGGTAGCTGAGCAGGCGCTTGCGCTGGTTGACCAGCTTCAGCAGACCACGGCGGGAATGGTGATCCTGCTTGTGTTCCTTGAAGTGGCCCGAGAGATGATCGATGCGTGCGGACAGGAGCGCCACCTGGACTTCGGACGAACCGGTGTCGTTGGCCACGCGGCCGAAATCAGCAATGATCTTGCCGGTTTGTTCTGCGGTGAGAGACATGAGTATCTGTTTCCTTGGAATAACGATAAGAGCTCGCGATAAGAGCTTGCGATGCGAAGCTTGCGCAACGTCACCACGATGACGTTGCGCAAGCTTCGCCTTGATGAATGAATGTGTCGAAATAACCTGTCTATTCTACTGATGTGAAGGGTGTTTCAACAAGTGCGCGGCGGCTCATCCGCGCAAATTCGCTGGCTCGGAGGAAGGTTGAAGCCGCGCAGGATGCGTGCACGGCCATCCGGATCCAGCTCGATCAGCGCCAGCAACGCACCATCGCCGGCATAGGCCACGAAACGACCGCTGTTCGGCGCCCCAGGCAAAGGGATCTGCTGCCCGCGTGAAATGGCCATGCTCTGCGCTTCGTCCAGCTGAATTGCAGGCAGATCGTGCAGGCCGGCCGAGATTGGCAGCAGCCATGCCAGCAGGGCTTCGTCGCCCTGTTCGGCCGCTTGCTGTAGCGCTTCCAGGGTCACCATCTGCGGTTCGAGGAATGGCTCGACCCACAACCGGCGCAATCCGGCGAGATGCGCCCCGCAACCCAGATCCTCGCCCAGATCGACCGCCAGCGAGCGCACGTAGGTGCCGGAACCGCATTCCACCTGGAGCGTCAGCGTCGCGTCGTCGCGCGACAGCAGATCGAGCCGATGGACGTCGACCTCGCGCGGCGGCACCTCGACGCTCTCGCCGCGGCGTGCCTTGACGTAAAGCCGTTCGCCATCGCGCTTCAATGCCGAATACATGGGCGGCACCTGCAGAATGCGCCCACGCAGTTTCGCCAGCGCCGTTTCAATGCGCGCGTCGTCGAGCAACGGCACCGGACGCTGCTGGAGGATCTCCCCCTCGCGATCGCCACTGTCGGTGGTGATGCCCAGCCTGCATTCGGCGACATATGCCTTGCGCGAACCGAGCAGACTGCCGGCGAGCTTGGTGGCTTCACCGAAGCACAGCGGCAACAGACCGGTGGCCAGTGGATCGAGTGCACCCGCATGACCGCCCTTGGCCGCCCGCAGCAAGCGTCTCACCGATTGCAGTGCCTGATTCGAACTCAGGCCAATGGGTTTGTCGAGCAGCACGATGCCGTGCAGATCACGAAGCTTGATGCGTGGAAGGCGTTTCATCGATCCCGTGAACGACGGTGTTCGCTCACGTCCGCTCGTCGTCGGAAGGTGCAGCCAGGTCACGTCCCTGATCGCGCAACAACGATTCGATTCGCTCGCCCTTGTCGACCGAATCGTCGTACTTGAATTTCAGTTCCGGCACCCGTCGCATGCGCATCCCGCTGTGCGCCAGCGAGTGGCGGATTTCGTGGCCGATCGCATTCAATGCCTTCACCGCCGGAACGCCCTGGTCGGGCATCAGCGCGGTCACCCACACGGTGGCCCAGTCCAGGTCGCGGGTGATCTCCACGTCCGACACGCTTACCGACGGCAGCCCGTGATCGCGCACGGCCGCATGCACAAGCATGCCGAGTTCGCGGCGCAATTCGGCACCGATGCGGTCAGTGCGTTTGAAGTCACGGGATGGCATGGGAGATTCCTTGAATCTGGAAACGAGGAACGAGAAGCGAGGGCGTCATGCCGGGCTTTCTACGAAGAAATTTGATTTGCCCGGCAATGCATTCTGCGCCCTTGCTACTTCGTCCCTCGCTCCTGCTGTCAAAGTGTACGCGCCACTTCGGTGCGTTCGAAGCACTCGATCTGGTCGCCCGGCTTCACGTCGTTGTACTGCTTCACCGCGATGCCGCATTCCATGCCGTTGCGCACTTCGTCGACCAGTTCCTTGAAGCGGCGCAGCGATTCAAGCTCGCCCTCGAAGATCACCACGTTGTCGCGCAGCACGCGGATCGGCTTGCTGCGCTTGACCGTACCCTCGGTCACCATGCAGCCTGCCACGGCGCCGAACTTGGAGCTGCGGAACACGTCGCGAACCTCGGCGGTACCGATGATCTCCTCGCGCACTTCCATGCCGAGCAGACCCGTCGCTGCCTGCGTTACCTGATCGATCACGTCGTAGATGATCGAGAAGTAGCGCACGTCCAGTCCGGCGGTTTCGATGACCTTGCGTGCGGAAGCATCGGCGCGCACGTTGAAGCCGATGACCAGCGCCTTCGAAGCCGCCGCCAGGGTGGCGTCGGATTCGTTGATACCGCCGACCCCGGAGGAAACCACGTTGACGCGAACGCGCTCGTTGCCGATCTGGGTCAGGGACTCGCGCAATGCCTCGACTGAACCTTGCACGTCACCCTTGACCAGAATGTTGAGCGTCTGCTGTTCGACGCCCTGACCCATCTTGGCAATGATGTCTTCCAGCCGATTGCTCTTGCTGACCATGCGCGTTTCGCGACGCTTGAGCTCACGCTCCTGCGCCACTTCGCGGGCCAGCCGCTCGTCCTCGACACAGACGAAGTCGTCACCGGTTTCCGGCACGCCGGACAGGCCGAGCACCTGCACCGGAATCGATGGGCCGGCTTCCAGCACCTGCTTGCCGGTCTCGTCGATCAGTGCGCGCATGCGGCCATATT
>JBDTZX010000508.1:0-9164 GCA_040004895.1 Rhodanobacter sp.
CTGCGCCAGCGCGCCGAGCAGCGCGGAGACCTTGCGCTCGGCCACCACGCCACCGCCCACCACAAGCACGGCACGACGGGACAGGTCGGCAAACAACGGATACAGCTTCATGCGATCGAGCCCGGCGTGCAGTGACGACGAGGCCACACTACGCAGCTCATGCCGGAGCGACAAATGATTTTCGTCATTGCGTATATGTCATCGCGTTATGACGACGCAGAACTTGACCAATCATTCAAATGGACGTATAGACGTCTTGTCATGAATGCATGCAATCGTCATTTGGAATCCGTCCGCAGCGCCGACATGGCTGTCTGCGTTCATCGGCCATGCATGACGCCGCGCCTTGCCACGCGATGTACCCGTGTTCCGTTCGCGTCTCGACCCTTCGACCCCGACCGTTCACGAGCTCATCGCCATGACGCTGATCCAGTTACATTATCTCGTTGCCATCGCCGACTCCGGCCTCAACATCACGCTGGCCGCCGAGCGCATCCATGCCACCCAGCCCGGCCTGAGCAAGCAGCTCCGGCAGCTTGAGGACGAGCTGGGATTCCAGCTGTTCGTGCGCAAGGGCAAGAGCCTCGACGCAGTCACCCATGCCGGCCGACATGTGCTCGAACGCGCGCGCACGATGCTCGCGGAAGCTGCCAACATCCGCTCGATCGCAGCCAACCTGCGCAACGAAGTCCACGGCGAGTTGCGCATCGCCACCACCCACACCCAGGCACGTTTCGCCCTGCCCGCTGCGATCGGCGCGCTGAGCCAGAGCTATCCACAGGTCAGTGTGCACCTGCAGCCGGGCCACGACAGCGAGGTGCTGGCACAACTGGAAGCCGGCCGAGTCGACCTGGCCGTGATCAGCAGCGCCGGCGCGCCCCCCGCCATCGGCATCGCGTTGCCGGTTTACCACTGGCATCGAGTTATCGTGACACCGCAAGCACATCCGCTGGCCGCAAATGCTCAACCAATCTCACTGGATGATTTGGCCACTCTGCCGCTGGTCAGCTACGAATCCTCGCTGAAAGCCGGCTCGTCGCTGCGGCACGCATTCGAGGCCGTCCAGCTGCGTCCGCAGATAGCAATGACTGCAGGCGACGCCGACCTCATCAAGACTTATGTGCGCGCCGGGCTCGGCGTCGGCGTGCTGGCCGAGATGGCGATGCTCGACAGCGACACCGACCTGCACGCACTGCCGGCTGATCACCTGTTTCCGCAATGCACTACTTGGATCGTGCTGCGCCGGGAGAGCGTGCTGCGCGAATACGTACTGGAATTCATCGCGCAGTTCGCACCGCATCTGGATCGCCGCGACGTGGTGCGTGCGGTTGCCACCGACGCGACGAAGACCGAATGGTCGGCGGTGCCGCACTGGCGGGAGCTGCAGGCGGCGGCACTGCTCCAGTGATTTGATCCACCAACGGCGCGCCCGCCACCGGCGGGCGCCGTTGCGCGTCAGCCGTCCAGCAAGCCCTTGTTGCGCAACAGCGCCAGCACTTGACGTGCCAGCACGACGGGCTCCGCCGCACCGCCGTCAATGCGCAATTCCGGCAGTTCGGGCACTTCGTACGGATCGCTGATGCCGGTGAACTGCGCGATCTTGCCAGCACGGGCCTGTGCGTAGAGACCCTTGCGATCGCGCGCCTCGCATACCTCCAAGGTGGTGGTGACATGGATCTCGATGAAGTCGCCATGGGCCTCGACCAGTGCCCGCGATTCAGAGCGGGCATCGGCGTAAGGTGCGATTGGCGCGCACACCGCGATGCCACCGTGGCGCACGATTTCGCTGGCGACATAGCCAATGCGGGTGACGTTGGCAGCGCGATCCTCGCGCGAGAAACCGAGCCCGCGCGACAGGTGCTTGCGCACTTCGTCACCGTCGAGCACGGTGACCGGCCGGCTGGTGTGCTCCAGCAACTGCGCGATCACTGCCTGCGCGATAGTTGACTTGCCGGCGCCGGACAAACCGGTAAAGAACAGCGCGAAACCCCGGGGTGCGTGCACCGGATGGCGTTCACGCAGAATCTTCACCACGTCAGGAAAGCTGAACCAGGCCGGGATATCGCTGCCTTCGTTAAGATGCCTGCGCAGCTCGGTGCCGGAAATGTCGCGCACTTCATCGTCTCCGCTGACTTCGGTCGAGGGCAGATAGGCATCGCGATTGGCCGCGTAGACCATGGCCGGAAACGGCACGATGCGAATACCAAGCTCGTCCTGATGCTGTTCAAGCAACTGCTGCGCCTCGAACGGGCCGTAGAACGGCTGGCCGTTCGAGTCCTTGCCCGGGCCCGCATGATCGCGGCCCACGATGAAGTGGCTGGCGCCGTAGTTCTTGCGGATGATCGCGTGCCACAGCGCTTCGCGCGGGCCACCCATACGCATCGCCAGCGGCAGCAGCGACAGCTTCACGCTGTCGGCCGGGTAGTGCGGCAGCAGCGCACGGATGCAGCGCACGCGGGTGTAGTGGTCGACGTCGCCGGGTTTGGTGCGGCCGACCGATGGCTGGATCAACAGCTTTGCGCCGACCTGTTGCGCGGCGCGCAGGGTCAGCTCGCGGTGGGCGCGATGCATCGGGTTGCGCGTCTGGAACGCGACAATGCGGCTCCAGCCGTTCGCAGCAAACCATGCGCGCAGGCTGCGCGGTGTATCACGCAACTCGCCGAAGTCGTAGTGCGCCGGACGCTGGATGCCGCGCACGCGGCCGCCCAGTGCCACCGGCCTGGTGCGATCGAGCAGTTCGGCCACACCCGGATGCAGGCGATCGGTGCTGCCGAATACACGCTTCGCCTCGTGCGTGCGATCGGGCCAGTAGATATCGTGCACTTCCAGTACCGCCAGCGGCACGCCCTGGCTGTCGCGCAACGCGACCTCGCTGCCGGTGGCCAGCTGTGCAGCGAATTCCTCGCTGACGTCCAGGGTGATCGGGATCGGCCACAGCGTGCCGTCGTCCAGACGCAGCTCCTCGACCACGCGGTCATAATCACGCCGGCCGAGAAAGCCTTCCAGCGGTGAGAACGCACCGCTCAGCAGCAATTCGAGATCGCACAGCTGACGCGTGTCGAGATCCACGCCAGGCAACTGCGCACTGCGCTGTTTCAATGCCTCCGCTTCGGCAGACGGCAAGTACAGCTCCTTCAGCGTGCCGCCATGCGGGACAATCAATGCATCGTCGGGAACACTATCGGAGATTGAAGCGAGCGCGGTGTGACTCATGGTGGCGATATTCCGGTCGGGGTGAGAAGGCCGTCGCGGTGCGACGGCTGGCGGGTTACGCGATGCTGTGCAGTCCGCATTCGCGCTTGAGTCCGAAGAAGCGGGTGTCTTCCGGGTCCATGCCCGGCTCCCAGCGCTGGCTGGTATGGATGTCGCCGATCGACACGTAGCCCTGCTTCCACAGCGGGTGGTAAGGCATACCGTGGCGCTGCAGATACAGGCCGACATCGCGGTCGTTCCAGTCGGCGAGCGGGTGGAATTTCCAGCGACCGTTGCGCTGTTCGACAAAGTCGATCCCGGCGCGGCTGCGTGCCTGGCTGCGACGCAGGCCCGCGAACCAGCCGCCGGCACCGAGTTCGTCCAGCGCGCGCTGCATCGGTTCGACCTTGCGGATGTTGTTGTAGCGATCCAGGCCCTCGAGGCCCTGCTCCCACAGCCTGCCGTAGCGTGCCTCCATCCAGCCGATGCCGATGCGCGGGCGATACACCTTGAGGTTAAGCGTGAGGCGCTCAGTGAGTTCATCGATGAAACAGTAGGTCTCAGGGAACAGATAGCCGGTATCGATCAGCACTACCGGGATATCCGGCTGCTGCCGCGTGACCAGATGCAGCGACACCGCCGACTGCGCGCCGAAGCTCGACGACAGCACCTGCTCGCCTGGCGCATGCTGCAGTGCCCAGGCCACGCGTTGTTCCGCATCGAGCTCGGCCAATGCCGTGTTCAAGGCCTTGAGCGCGCGCAGGTCGTCGATCTCTGGCAGAAATTCCAGCGCGCTCATGCCAACACCTGTACGGCGATCTGCCGCGATACCGGTGTAGCGAGCTCGCCGCTGCGCAACAGGAAATCGCCGAAGCCTTCGCCGAATGCCCGTTCGTTGGCATAGTGCGCAAACAATGGATCGAGTGCGGAGAGGATCGCGGCTTCATCGACGTTTTCGCGATAGATCTGGTTCAGACGCTGGCCGCTGAAATCGGCGCCGAGGCGCAGGTCGTAGCGTCCCGGCCCGCGACCGACCAGCGCGATCTCCCCCAGATAGGGGCGCGAGCAGCCGTTCGGGCAGCCGGACAGACGAAGCAGGATCGGCGCGTCGGCGAGGCCATGGTGGTCGAGCAGCTGCTCCAGTTTCGGCAGCAGCCCGGGCAGATAGCGCTCGCTCTCGGCCATCGCCAGACCGCAAGTGGGCAGTGCGACGCAGGCAAGCGCATGACGGCGGATGCCGCTCTGCTGGAGATAGCCATCCAGGCCGTGCTCGTGAACGATCGCGTCGATGTGCGCGCGATCGGCCGCGGCGACATCCGCCACGATCACGTTCTGGTTGCACGTCATGCGAAAATCACCGTCGTGCACCTGCGCCAGTTCGCGCAGGCCGGTGAGCCAGCGACGCTCGCCGACATCGGCGAGACGGCCGGATTCGATATGCAAAGTGAGATGCCAGCGACCGTCATGGCCCTCGACCCAGCCGTAGCGATCGCCGTTGTGTTCGAAGCGATGCGCGCGCGCCGGTTCCAGTGTGAAGCCCAAGCGTGATTCCAGTTCTGTCTTGAACGCGTCGAGACCGCGATGATCGAGTGTGTATTTCAGCCGCGCGTGCTTGCGCTCGCTGCGGTTGCCCCAGTCGCGCTGGATGCTGACCGCCGTCTCGGCGACGGCGAACAACTGCTCTGGCGTCACGAAGCCGATCACGCTGGCCAGTCGCGGGTAGGTCGTCGGGTCGCCATGCGTGGCACCCATGCCACCGCCGACGGCAACGTTGAAGCCGCGCAGGACGTCCTGCTCGATGATTGCGATCAGACCCAGATCCTGCGCGAACACGTCGATGTCGTTGAGCGGCGGGATCGCCAGACCAATCTTGAACTTGCGCGGAAGATAGGTGGTGCCGTACAGCGGTTCCCGCTCTTCGACGCGATCAGCCTTGCCCACCAGCTGCTCGCCGTCCAGCCAGATCTCGTGATACGCCGCCGTCTTCGGCGCCAGCTCGGCAGACAGTCGTGTCGCCCAGGCATACGCCTCGGCATGCGCGGCAGACTCGATCGGGTTGGCGGTGCTCACCACGTTTCGCACCACGTCGCCGCAGGCGGCGATGGTGCTGGCCAGCGCAGCATGGATCGCCGCGATGGTCGGCTTGAGCTGTCGCTTGATGATGCCGTGCCACTGGAACGTCTGCCGTGTGGTGATGCGCAGCGTGCCGTTCGCGTACTCGCGGGCGATGCAGTCGAACACCAGCCATTGCGCCGGCGTCACCACGCCACTGGGCAGCCGCGCGCGCAACATGAAGGCGTAGGCCGGTTCGAGTTTCTGCCGGCGGCGTTCCTCGCGCAGGTCGCGATCGTCCTGCAGATAGCTGCCATGAAACTTCAGCAGCTTGTTGTCGTCATCGCTGATCGCACCGGTGACCGGATCGGCCAGCCCCTCAGCAATCGTGCCGCGCAGATAATTGCTGTCGGCCTTGATGCGTTCGAAATCGGAGAGCGTCGTGGTCATGTCAGTACACGTCGCGGGCATAGCGGCCCTGCTGCAGAAGTTCGTTGAGCCAGGCCTTCGCGTCGTCGGGCGACTGCTTGCCGTGGGTGGTGATCACCTCGATCAGCGCCGCATGCACGTCCTTTGCCATGTGTGCGGAATCGCCGCAGACGTAGAGATGCGCACCGTTCTGAAGCCACGCGTACAGCTCCGCGCCATGCTCGCGCAACCGATCCTGCACATAGATTTTTCGCGAGCCATCGCGCGAGAACGCAAGGTCGAGTCGATGCAGCGAACCATCCTTCAGCGCCTGCTGCCATTCCACCTGGTAAAGGAAGTCGTTGGCGAAGTGACGGTTACCGAAGAACAGCCAGTTGCGGCCGCTGGCTGCGCTTTCCCGGCGTTCCTGCACAAATGCGCGAAACGGTGCCACACCGGTGCCGGGGCCGATCATGATGATGTCGCGCGAAGCATCGCCCGGCAGGCGGAAGCGTTCGTTCGGCTCAATGAAGATCTGCAGCCTGCCGTCCTCGTCAGTCGCGGCAAGCAGGCTCGATGCGGCTCCCCAATGGGTGCCGCCATGCGCCTCGTAGTCGACCACTGCCACGGTCAGATGCACCTCTTCGCCAACCGCTTTCGGACTTGAAGCGATCGAGTACAACCGCGGTGACAACGGTCGCAGCGCTGCCACCAGCGCCTGCGGCTGCCACGCCGCCGGATAGCGGCGCAGCAGGTCGATTGGCTGGTCGCTGGTCAGTATCGCCGCCAATCGGGCCGATTGTTCCGGCTGCAACAGTTGAGTCAATTCGTCATGACTGCCCGCTGCTGCCAACGCGGCAATGAATCCACGATGCAACCGGGTGATCTCGCGCTCGCGGCCCAACCACTGCCGCAGCGGCAGCGGGCGGCCCTGGTGGGTCACTTCCTGTGCGCCGTCGAACTGCAGCGCATCGAGCCACTGCTCGACCAGCACCGGCGGATTACACGGCCACACGCCCACTGCATCGCCCGGCTCGTAACGCAGGCCGGAGCCTTCCAGCGACAGCTCGACATGACGCACGTCGCGCAGGCTGCCGCTCGCTACGATGCACTGGTTGGCCAACACGTTGGCAGTGAACGGCTGTTCGCGCGAATGGCTACTGCGGCTCGGCACCGCATGCAGTGCAACCACACGTGCTGGCTGGCCGGGCTGCTTTAGCAATTCTCTTGCCTGCTCCAGCGCGTGCTCCGCCCACGGCGTAGCCACCGCCTCGACCTCCACGTCCGCTTCGCCCAGCGGCGCGAAACGGGTCCCGCCCAGTTCGGCCAGCCGCTGATCAAGCTGACGCCCGATCACGCAGAACTGTGGATAGCTCGAATCGCCCAGTCCCAGCACGGCAAAGCGCAGGGATGGCAACTTCGGTGCGCGCTTGCCCGCGATGAACTCGAACAGGCCGCGGGCGTCGTCCGGTGGCTCGCCGTCGCCCTGGGTGCTGATCACCAGCAGCAGGTGGCTCTCCTGCGCCAGCTCGCGTTGCGGGTAGGCGTCGGCACGCAACAGCCGCACCGGCCCCCCCGCCGCCTCGCTGCGCCTGGCCAGCTGTTCGGCGATGCGCTTTGCGTTGCCGGTCTGGCTGCCATACAGGATGGTCAGGCGATCGACGGCGCTGGCTGCGACTACAACGGAAGCTGGGCTGCCACGCTGCGCCTGCGCGGCCTGCGCGGCGCTCCACGCGGCAACCCAGTACAGTTGCGCCGCAGTCAGGCCTTCCATTCCCTGCGCCAGCTGAGCCAGCTTTTCCGCGTCCACGCCGCTCGCAGAAATGTTCGACATGACGGCAGAATTCACGATCACTCCATTTGGACGTCTATACTTCTTGACGTCCACATTATTTTTTAACTGTTCGCATGGGAAAGGATGTGTCGGCATGTACTTATGCCGAGGTCTTATTTCCGCGCAGGAAACACGCTGCCGATACTCGGCACACTTTCCGCACCGCACGGATGTGCCACGCTCATGCCGCCGCTTTCCGAATTCCTCATCTTCGCCGCCGTGGGTGCGTTCGCCCAGCTGGTGGACGGTGCGCTGGGCATGGCTTATGGCGTCGCCTCGGCGGCGATGTTGCTGGGACTCGGCCTGCCACCGGCGGTGGCAAGCGCCAGCGTGCACTACGCGGAAACGTTCACCTGCGGCGCCTCAGGGCTAAGCCACCTGGCCGCCGGCAACGTACGCCACCGGTTGTTCTGGACACTGGCTATACCTGGAATGATCGGCGCGGTGATCGGCGCCTACGTGGTCAGCCATGTGTCCGCGACATGGATGCGACTGGCATTGACCCCGTATTTGCTGGGCATCGGGCTGTTCCTGCTGCGGCGCGGATCGCGCCGCGACAGCGCCCATGACGACGTCGCGCCGCGCGCGGCACTCCCGCTGGGACTGATCGCCGGCTTCGCCGACGCGATGGCCGGCGGCGGCTGGAGCGCGCTGACCGTGACCACGATGGTCGCACGCGGTGCCACGCCGCGCACGGTGATCGGCACCGTGCATCTGGCCAAGTGTGTGGTGAGCGCTGCCGCCAGCGTGAGTTTCCTGCTGCATGTCGGTGCCAGCCATGGCACCGCGGTGCTGGGCCTGATTGCCGGCGGCGTGGTCGCCGCGCCGCTGGGCGCCCTGTTCGCCCGGCACATGCCGGCGCGGGCCGCGACGCTGCTGGCAGCTACTGCAGTGCTGGGGCTGGGGCTCAGCAATGTCATGAAGGCGTTGCACTGACATCGATCTGGCCTGTCGCCGCTACAATGCGCGGATGATCAAACCAGCCTCCTCTCCGATCGAAGTTCGCGGTTCCGCGAAACAGCCGTTGGGCATGTCGCCTGCCCGGTTCCTGCGCGACTATTGGCAGAAACGCCCGCTGCTGATCCGCAACGCCGTCACCGATTTCCAGCTGCCATTGCAACCGAACGATCTGGCTGGACTGGCCTGCGAAGAAGGCGTGCTGGCCCGGCTGATCGTGCATGACGAGAAGCGCGACCGCTGGCTTGTGAATCCCGGCCCGCTGAGCGAAACCGACTTCGCGAAGACGCCCCGCTCCAACTGGACCCTGCTGGTGCAGGATGTGGACAAGTGGGACGCCGACGTTGCCGAACTGCTGCAGCCTTTCAGCTTTCTGCCGAGCTGGCGCGTGGATGACGTGATGGTCTCCTATGCCGAACCGGGCGGTGGCGTCGGCGCCCATGTCGACCAGTACGATGTCTTCCTGCTGCAGGGGCTGGGCCAGCGCCACTGGGCGATCAGCGACGACCTGATGGCACCGAAGGCATTCCGTCCCGACGTGGAGCTGAAGCAACTTGCCCACTTCGAGTCCACCCATGAGTGGCTGCTGGAGCCGGGCGACATGCTGTATCTGCCGCCAGGTATACCGCACGACGGCGTAGCCTTCGGCGGGCCATGCATGACGTTCTCGATCGGCATGCGGGCACCGTCGCAAGCGGAGCTGACCGGCGATCTTGCCGAT
>JBDTZX010000414.1:0-2726 GCA_040004895.1 Rhodanobacter sp.
GCCGAAGGCTATCGCCAGGCGGCGATTCTCAAGGCCGAAGGCGAGAAGCAGTCGGTGATCCTTGCTGCCGAAGGCGAAAAGGAAGCCGCGTTCCGCGCCGCCGAGGCACGCGAGCGCTCGGCCGAGGCCGAGGCCAAGGCGACCACGATGGTCTCCGACGCGATTTCCGGCGGCAACGTCAACGCGTTGAATTATTTCGTCGCCAACAACTACGTCGAGGCATTGAAGGAAATGGCCAAGTCGCCGAACCAGAAGATGCTGCTGCTGCCGATCGAGGCGACCGGCATTCTCGGCTCGCTGGCCGGCATTGCCGAGCTGGCCAAGGAGTCGCTGGGCCAGCAGCAGGCGGCCATCCAGAAGCCGGCAATCCAGCCACCGTTGCGCTGAGGGCATCGCCATGTGGGAACTGTCTACGCATTACCTATGGTGGATCCTGGCGTTGCTGCTGATCGCCAGCGAGCTGTTGTTGCCCGGCTATTTCCTGCTGTGGATCGGGCTGGCCGCGGCAGCGATGGGCGTGGTGCTGTGGCTGGTGCCTTCGCTGGGGCTGCTGGCGCAGGCGGTGCTGTTCGCACTGCTCGCGTTCGCCGCATGCTTCGTCTATGCGAAGTGGCTCAGACCCGGACTGGAGCGTCGCGCACCCGGCAGCGAGCGGCTCAATCGTCGCGCCGAGCAGATGATCGGCCAGCGCTATGACCTGGTCGAGCCGATCGTCAACGGTCGTGGCAAGGCACGTGTCGGCGATGGCCAGTGGCTGGTCAGCGGACCGGATCTGCCGGTGGGCAGCACGATCGAAGTGCTGTCCGTCGATGGCACCACGCTGAAGGTGCGCGCAGCGGCATGAGTGCGGGCGACAGCGTGGCAACGGGCTTTGCCGGTACGGCAACGAATACCCGGATGGCGTTTCTGCTCGAGCTGGCACGGCGGCTGCATCAGTACGGCACGTCCGCACCGCGATTGGAAATGGCGGTGGCCGGTGCTGCGCAGCGGCTCGGTCTGGGGGCTGATGTCTGGTCCAGCCCCACCGCGATCATCATTTCGTTCACCGATCTGGCACAGGGCGAGGAAGGTCTGGCGCAGGTCACCCAAGTGATGCGGCTTTCTCCCGGCGAGGTGAATCTGGAGCGCCTGTGCCGCGCCGACGACATTGCCGACAGTGTGATCACCGGTGCGATGGACCTGCGCGAGGGTTTTCACCTGCTGCGCGCGCTGGGATTGCCGGACACGCGCCGCGAGAAGCTGGCCGCGATCGCCAGCTACGGACTGTCCGCCGCCGCCATCGCGGCACTGTTCCTGCACAGCTCCTGGCTGGACCTGCTGGTGGCGGCACTGACCGGCATGATCATCGGCTGCATCACAGTGCTGGCCGGCAGCCGGCCGCGACTGGCGGTGGCCAGCGATGCGATCTGCGCGCTGGTGGCCACCACCATCGCGATCACCGTCAGCGCCTTCGTGGCGCCGCTGGCGATCAAGGCGGTGGTGCTGGCCAGCCTGATCGTGCTGGTTCCCGGCATGTCGTTGACCACGGCAGTGCGGGAAATCTCCAGCCAGCATCTGGTCTCCGGCATGGCCCGCATGGGCGGCGCGATGTCGACCCTGCTCAAGCTCACCTTCGGGACCATCGCGGGGACCCAGTTGTGCGCGACATTCGGTATCGAAGCGCGTGACCTCACGCTGCCGACCCTGCCGGGCTGGATCGACTATCCGGCGCTGCTGATCGCGGCGATCGCGTTCGCCATCCTGTTTCGTGCGGCACGTCGCGACTGGCCGGTGGTCATCGTCGCGGTGATCGTTGGTTATATGGCGACGCGCTGGGGTGGCGAAATTTCGGGCGCGCTGCCGAAAGCGCCGTTCGGGGTATTTCTGGGTGGCCTGGTTCTGAGCGCCCTGGCAAATCTGTATGCGCGTTTTGCCCATCGTCCGGGCGCGGTGATTCGTGAGCCGGGTATTTTGTTGCTGGTGCCGGGAAGCGTCGGTTTTCGCAGCATGTCGTTTCTGCTTGAACGCAATACCACGCTCGGCATGGAAACCGGCGTACTGCTGATATCACTATTGATATCGCTGGTCGCCGGGTTGATGTTCGGCGACTTGCTGGTTTCGCCGCGGCGGTCCCTGTAGAACGAAAGTGGCTGGCGTTGCCGGCACTCTTGCGCACCTTGTCCGTCAAGACGGCGAAACCGCTTGGCACCTTCGCCTCCTCCCCTGCAAAGCAGGGGAGGATTGAGGAGGGGTTGTTTGTGGCCATTTACGAGATCAAAAGCCACCCCCTCCCAACCTCCCCCTGCTGCGCAGGTGGAGGAGTCAACAACACCGTTTTCCACCGAGGCGGGAGGGATCTCGCCGCAAAAAAACGCCGGCTCGAGGCCGGCGTTCTCATGCGTGCCTTGGAGGCAGCAGTGGATCAGATCGCCAGATCCTTTTCCTTCTTGCCGGCTTTCAATGCGTCGTTGAACCAGTGCGGGCGCTTGCCGCGACCCGACCAGGTCTGCGCCGGATTGCCCGGGTTGCGGTATTTCGGCGCAACCGAGCCGGTGGCGCGCTTCACCTTGCCGCGGGCGCCACCAAAGATATCCTCGAAGGAATAACCCTCCGCCTTGATCAGTGCATTTACTTTCTCGCGCAGCTTGACAACCTTTTCCTTGCGCAATTCGTTCTGGCGCACCTGCGCCTTGCTGATCAGGTCATTGAGCTGGGTGTGATTGAGATTCTTGATATCGACGGCCATG
>JBDTZX010000303.1:0-2725 GCA_040004895.1 Rhodanobacter sp.
GCGGTGCCGGCAGTCATCACGTCGTCGACGATCAGCACGCGACCTTTCAGCGGCGCGCCGACCAGCACGCCACCTTCTCCATGGTCCTTGGCCTCCTTGCGGTTGTAGGCCCAGGGCAAGTCGATCTGGTGATGATCGGCAAGTGCGATGGCCGTGGCTGCGGCCAGGGCGATGCCCTTGTAGGCAGGACCGAACAGCATGTCGATCTGCAAACCCGACCTCACCAGCGCGGCGGCGTAGGCGCGGCCCAGCCGGGACAACGCCGCACCCGAGTCGATCCTGCCCATGTTGAAAAAGTAGGGACTCTGCCGACCCGACTTGAGGGTGAACTCGCCAAACCGAAGCACGTCACGCGCCAGGGTCAGTTCGATGAAGTCGCGCTGGTAGTCGTGCACGGTCGTCTCGCAGCAGTCTGGAATTCGGGCGGGGACGCAGCAGCAGGGTTGCGTCGTTGCCGACATGCTACAGCGCGCTGCAGCTGCTCGACGCGGGACATTGCTGGTGCGGTCAGTCAGGATTGATATGATCGCCCATCACCGTCGGGAGATTCCATGCGCATCATCAGCCTCAACGCCAACGGCATCCGCTCCGCAGCCAGCAAGGGCGTGTTCGAATGGATCCGCGGGCAGGATGCGGACGTCGTCTGTCTGCAGGAAACCAAGGCGCAGGAAGATCAGCTGGGCGACCCGATGTTTCGCCCCGACGGGCATCACTGTTTCTATCGCGACGCGAGCAGCAAGAAAGGCTACAGCGGCGTGGCGATCTATGCGAAGCGCGAGCCGGACATGGTCCTGACCGAACTGGGCTGGGATGCATTCGACAACGAGGGCCGTTACATCGAGGCGCGGTTCGGCAATCTCAGCGTGGTATCGCTGTATGTGCCGTCAGGATCGTCCGGTGAGGAACGCCAGCAGTTCAAGTTCAAGGTGATGGACTGGATCGAGCCGATCTTCGAGCAGTGGTTGAACAGCGGTCGCGACTACGTGATTTGCGGCGACTGGAACATCGTGCATACCAGGAACGACATCAAGAACTGGAGTTCGAACCAGAAGAATTCCGGATGCCTGCCCGAAGAGCGCGCCTGGCTGGATCTGTTGTTCCAGCAGCCTGGCTGGGTCGACAGCTTCCGTGCGCTGAAACCCGATGCGGTCGAGTACACATGGTGGTCGAATCGCGGGCAGGCGCGCGCCAACAATGTCGGCTGGCGCATCGACTATCAAGTGGTTACGCCGTCCCTGCGTGAACGCCTCATCGGATGCTCGGTCTACCGTGACCAGCGTTTTTCCGATCATGCGCCGTACATCGTCGACTATGCCGACTGATCCTGCGGTCGATACGACGCCGCCGGACGTGCCCTTGCCGGGGCGCGGGCGGCGCGTGCTCAGCATTGGTTTGCTGGGTTTCGCATCGGGCTTGCCGCTGGCGCTTTCGCTGAGCACCCTGCAGGCGTGGTTCACCACCGCCGGCATGAGCCTGAGGGCGATCGGCTGGATCACCCTGATCGGCCAGGCTTACGTATTCAAGTTTCTGTGGGCTCCATTGCTGGACCGGCTGCCGCTGCCATTCCTCGGCCGGCGTCGCGGCTGGATCCTGCTGATGCAGCTGATCTGCGCCGGCGCCCTGATCAGCATGAGTTTCTACACACCGCAAGGCGCGGCCAGCACGCTGGCGTTTTTCGGGGTGCTGCTCGCGTTCGGTTCGGCGACCCAGGACATCGCCTACGATGCGCACCGCACCGATCTGTTGCCGCCGGCTGAACGCGGCTGGGGCACCGCATTTTCGCAGGGCGGTTATCGACTGGGCATGCTGGTATCCGGTGCGCTGGCGCTGATTCTTGCCGATCACTTGGGCTGGGCTTGGGTCTACCGGCTCATGGGCGCATTGATGCTGGCGGCGACATTGGTAACGGCATGGTCGCCGGACGCGCCCGACGAGCAACCCGCGCGCAGTTTCGTGGACGCGGTGGTGCAGCCTTTCGCGGATTTCTTTCAGCGCTATGGCTCATTGGCGCTTGCCTGGCTGGCGTTGATGGTGCTGTACAAATTGTGTGATGCGTTCGCACTGTCGCTTTCCACCACTTTCCTGCTGCGCGTACCGCATTTTTCACTGACCCAGATCGGCACGGTCAGCAAGACTTTCGGTCTGGTGGCGGGCCTGTTAGGTGCGCTGGCCGGTGGTTGGATCGTTACCCGCATGCGCCTGTTCCCTGCACTGCTGGGTCTTGGTGTAGCCCAGGCGCTGGTCAACCTGTCGTATATATGGCTGGTGCATAGCGGGCCGGACATTTATGCGATGGGCACGGTGGTGTCGGCGGAATATTTTGTCAGCGGGCTCGGAAGCACCGCGTTCGTGGTGTTGCTGACGTCCTTGTGCAACGTGCGTTTTTCGGCGACGCAGTACGCCTTGCTCTCATCGCTGTCGGCGGTGGGTCGGGTGTTTCTGGGGCCGCTCGCCGCGTGGCTGGTGCCACAGGTGGGCTGGTCGACATTTTTCGTGATCACCACGTTGTCGGCGATCCCCGGATTGCTGCTGGTGGTTGCGTTGCGTGGCGCCATCCATCGCGCCGAATTGGCCAGACCGCGCTGATAACGCCAACCAAGTCATGGGCCGGTCGTGCGCGACTTCAGAGTTCGGACGGGATGGTTGAGGTATAAAGTCTGGGCGCAACAGCGAGTGCCGTTTATGCCGGACATGATCGTGCAGCACGTCGAGGGTCTGCTGGTCG
>JBDTZX010000339.1:0-9108 GCA_040004895.1 Rhodanobacter sp.
CCGCTCGACCAGGTGGACACGGTGGCGACCGGCATGCTGGCGAGCTTCAACCCGAAAGACGGCAGCGAAAAAGCACGTGTGGAATTCGCCGCGATCGAGCACCGGCTCGAACAGCCGCAGCAGCACATGACGTGCTGGGACAAGACCCAGGTACCGGCGCGTTTGCATTACGGCAGCAATCCGCGGGTGCCGCAGTTGCTGTGTCTGGCCGATATCGGCTGGCGCATCAGCACCGCCGACAAGCTCGCGCATCCGGCCAAGAAGATCGCCATCGGTGACCATGGCTACGACAACGCCGCGCTGGTGATGCAGGCGATCTTCGTGGCGCACGGGCCGGCGTTCCGGGTCGATGCGAAGGTGCCGGCGTTCCCGAATGTGGACGTCTATCCGCTGATGACGCATCTGCTCGGCCTGCCGACGATACCCGGCGACGGTGACTACAACGCCGTGAAGGACATGCTGCTGCCGGTCGCCCGCTGAACCTGCTCGCCGAGATCGTCGCGTGCTTGCCTGGACACCCCGGCCTATACGCTTGGCCGACACGCCGCTTGAGGCTACGATCGCGCCTCAGGGGAGCAGCGACCGCAGCGACCGGGATCCGGTGCTGCAGCCGTGGCAGGGTGAAGCCAGGGGACGCCATGAATATTCATCAGCTACGCGTACTGCTGCGCAAGGAATGGTTTCTCGGCTTCAGTGTGTTGACCAGCATCCTGTTCCTGTCCTGCGGCCGCTGGCTGCTGAGCGGATTCGAAAACCCGTTGTGGCTCGCGGCAGTCTTCTTCTGGCTGTTCGTCACGATCCTCGGCGCCGCGCTGGCGGTCGTGCAGCATGCCGACTGTCTGGCCGAGCGGCTAGGCGAGCCATACGGCACGCTGATCCTCACCCTGTCGATCACCTCGATCGAAGTGATGAGCATCACCGCGGTGATGCTGCACGGCGACAACAACCCGACACTGGCGCGCGACACCCTGTTCGCAGTGAGCATGATCATCCTCAACGGCATGGTCGGCCTGTCGCTGCTGATGGGCGGCTGGCGGCATCGCGAACAGCACTACAACCTGCAGGGTGCGAACGCCTATCTCGGGGTGATCATTCCGCTGGCCGTGCTGTGCCTGGTGATGCCGAATTTCACCGTCAGCACCGCCGGGCCCACGATGTCGTATTCGCAGGAAATGTTTCTGGCGATCATTTCGGTCGGCCTCTACGTCGCGTTCCTGGTGCTGCAGACCCATCGCCACCGCGGCTACTTCAGTGGCGAGGAGGCGGTCACCCTGCCCGCGTCTGGCCTGAAGAAGAAACAGGTGCACGTCGAAGGCGGGCGGCGCGGCAAGAACGTGCTGCGACACACCTTGCTGCTGATCGCGTACATGCTGCCGATCATCTTCCTGGCCGAGCAGATCGGCACGCCGGTGGACTATGTGGTGGAAACCATGCGCGCCCCGGCGGCCCTGGCCGGCCTGATCCTGGCGATCCTGGTGGCGGCGCCGGAAGCGATCGGCGCGGTCAGGGCCGCGGCAAGCAATCACTTGCAGCGTTCGGTCAACATCTTCCTCGGCTCGGTGCTGTCGACGATCGGACTGACCATTCCGGCGATCCTGGTCGTCAGCCACCTGACCCATCACCCGATCGTGCTGGGTTTGCAGCACACCGACCTGCTGATGTTCGTGCTAACGCTGACGCTGTGCATGGTGACGTTTTCCAGCGGGCGCACCAACGTGCTGCAGGGTGGCGTCCATCTGATCCTGTTCGTGGCCTACCTGTTCTTCATGTTCCAGGGCTGACGGTCGTGACCGTCAGGCGCCGCGATCGCCATCCAGCTCGCGTATCGCGGCGTCGTTGCCGGCGGCACTGCGGCCACTGACCCAGCCGAACAGTGCAATGCCGACGATGATCGCCAGTGCGCCGAACAGCGCGTATCCGTGCGGCCATGCCTCGCCCAGGAACAGCACGCCCAGCAGGGTGGCGAACAGCAGTTCGGCTGCCTGCATCGCCTCGACCGCCGCCAGTGCATTCGGTTCGCGCCGCACCATGTCGGTGGCGCGGAAGAACATCACCGTGGCGATCGTCCCCGACGACAGCGCCACCCCGCCGGCCAGCAACGCCTCGCGCCAGGTCGGCGGCCCGACGGTGAGCCAGGCGAGCAGCGCCAGCAGCAGCCACAGCGTCCAGCTGCACAGCGTCATGCCGAACACGCGCTGCACCGCATTGAGCCGGCAGCCGCATTGTTCGAGATGCAGCAGCACCTTGCGGTTGCCCAGCGGATACGCGAAGGCGGAAAGCACCACCGCACCGATTGCCAGCCAGTCGCGCACATGCAGCTGTCCCTGCGCATGTCCCCACTGCAGGGTGAACACGCCGGCAACGATCAACGCACCGATCGCCAGCGTGGGCCACGCCAGTCGCCGTCGCTCGTCTCGATAGATCAGCGGCGCCAGCAACGGACCGGCCAGCACAGTGGTCTGGAAGCTGCCGGCGATCAGCCACGACGGACCGCTGCTGGCGGCCCAGGTAAGCGGGATGCCGAACAGCACGAAACCCACGCTGCTCCAGGTCAGCCAGGTGCGCGAATGCCGACGCAGTTCACGCGGAAGCTCGCCCAGGCCACCCTGCAGCGGCAACACCATCGCCAGCAACGGCAGCGTGATCAGGTAACGCAGGATCACCGCCCACGCCCAGTGTCCGCCGCCGGCGACCAGGCTGCGGTTGAGCACATAGGTCAGCGTGAAGAACAGCGCCGAGCACAGCGCGAGACCCACGGCGGCGAGCGAGGATGAGCGCACGGCAATCCGGACGGTGATGCAAAGGCCAGTGTTGCAAATCGGCAGCGGATTGCGAAGCGCAGGAAATCACCGATTTTCAGATCGCATGACTTCAGGCACGGGTTGCCAACGGAAGCACGGGTACAGACTCGGCCCTCCGATCGTGGCGATCAGCGCGGAGCATCAGCATGCGGACCAGCGTATTCGTGGCGACCCTGTTCTGCGCCGCTGCATTCCCGACCACCCGTCTGCATGCTGGCGAGGCGACGCCGGCGCTGCGCGACCAGCTGGTGGCGACGACGCAGGCCTGGGTCGATGCGATTCCCCGTGGCGACAAGGCGGTCTGGCAGAACGCCCTGACCGACGATGCAATCATCATCGACGAGTTCGGCCGGATCCAGCACAAGAAGGATGCGATCGAGTCGCTGCACGCCTTTCCGCCGGAACTTTCCGGCAGCATCGAGCTGCGCGATGCCCACGCGCTGCAGGACGGCGACACTGCCATCCTGCAGGTGGAACAGTACGAGCGCGAGACGGTTTTCGGGCAGAAGCTGGTGGTGCGCTACCAGTCGCTGATGAGCTTCGTGAAACGCGGCGCGGTGTGGAAGCTGGCCGGTGCCATGGATGTCACCATTCCGACCGCGCCGCCGACCCTGAAGGTCGCGGGACTGGTAGTCGCTGATTACGTTGGCAGTTTCCGCTATGCGCCGGCCAGCGCGTGGACGATGCAGGTGAAGAACGGCGTGCTGGGCTACACCACGCGACCGGGTCGGCCGTTCAATCCACTCGATCCGATCGCCAGGGACGTGTTCATGGAAACCGGCGACGAGCGCAACCTGCTGATCTTCCGGCGCGACGCCGGCGGACATGTGGTCGAAATGATCGAGCGGCGCAAGTTCAACGACCTGCATCTGAAACGCGACGCGGACCGACCGAAGACCTGAGCTTGCCGATCACTCCGGAACGGCAGGCAGCTGCAAGCGCACTTCCAGTCCGCCGCTGCCGATGTTGCATGCCTGACTGTCGCCGCCGTGAACCTGCAGCACGCGCTGCACGATCGCCAGACCCATGCCGTGACCATCGGCGCGCGCGGCGTTGCTGCCGCGAAAGAACGGCCGAAACAGGAACTCGAGTTCGGCCTCCGGCACGCCGGGGCCCTGATCGCGCACCGACACCACGGCGACGTTCCGTTCGACCCGCACACCCACTTCCACCGTGCCACCGGCGGGACTGAACTTGATCGCGTTGGCGATCAGGTTGTCCAGCGCACGCTCGAGCAACAGCGAACTGCCCAGCACCGGCACCGGCCCGGCTGATGAGAACTGCAGGCGGATGTTGCGTGCGCCCGCTTCCAGTTCCGCCTGCGCCACGCAGCCGTGCGCCACATCGACCAGGTCCAGCTGCTCGCGGCTCATGCCGGGAATACCGCTTTCCAGCCGCGACAGCGTGAGCATTTCGCCGGTCATGCGATCGAGCCGGTCGATCTCCTGCTCGGCCTGGCGAAAGTACGACTCGGCTTCTTCCGGCGTCGCACTGCGCTGGGCCAGATCGTGGATCAGATGCAGTCGCGCCAGCGGCGAGCGCAGCTCGTGCGACAGATCCTGCAGCACGCTGCGGCCGTGCCCCACCAGTGCCTCGATACGCTCGGCCATCGCATCGAAATCGTACGCAAGCTGCGCGATCTCGTCATTTGTAAGGCCGCTCTTGCGTCCGACCCGCGCCGACAGCTCGCCGGCAGCCATCCGCCGCGTCGCATCGCGCAGTGCTTCGACCGGCTTGGCCACGCTGCGCGCGACCCACCAGCCAAGCAGGCCGATGCAAAGCAGCGACAGTGCCAGTTGCACGCCGAGCAGGATCGCCTGCCGCGTCTGCGGCGGCAGCCGCGTATGGGTGCGGCTCAGCGCCACCAACTGGCGCGGCTGACCGTCGTCGCCGACCACCTGCTGCACGGCCACATAAACGCCGGGCCACGGTTGCAGCACGGTGTCGCCGTCGGCAGCGAGCAGCTCCGGCAGCCGTTTGTCGATCGCCGCATGCAGGCGCATCGGGTACAGCGCGGCGCCCTTCTGGTAGAGCGTGGCCTGGATCCCGTCATGCCGCTGCTGCCCGGACCAGTCCGCCAGCGCCGACACGCCGCCGCTTTCGTAGGCCTGATCCGCACCCTGTGCCAGCGCCGACCAGTTGATCTCCTTGGCGGTGCTGTAATCGATGAAGCCCCGGGTCAGGAAACCGCCCAGGAAAAGCACCAGCAGGTTGGCCACGCAAAACCAGATCAGCAGGCGCCGGTACAGCGAGCTCTTGAACGGATTCATGGCGCACCCGCGACAAGCACGTAGCCGGCGCCACGCACCGATTCGATCCGTGGCGATTGCGCCGAAGCCTCGGCCAGCTTGTGACGCAGCCGGCTCACGTGCACGTCGACGCTGCGGTCGAAGCGCTCCAGTTCACGACCCAGCCCGATCCGCGTCAGCACGCTCTTGTCGACCAGTTCACCGGCACGCTGCGCCAGCGTCAGCAGCAGCATGAACTCGGCACCGGTCAACGACAGCTCCTGCTGCGCGACCTGCGCGCGGCGCTCGCCGGGCTGCAGCCGCAGTGCGCCGACCTGCAGCGTGCCGGCCACCGCCGGTGTATTCCGGCGCAGCTGCGCGCGCACGCGCGCCAGCAATTCGCGTGGCAGGCACGGCTTGGCCAGATAGTCGTCGGCACCCAGCTCCAGCCCGATCACCCGGTCGATCGCCTCGCCGCGCGCGGACAGCATGATCACCGGCAACCGGTACTGCAGCCGCAACTCGCGCAGCGTTTCCAGGCCGTCGCGACCGGGCATCATCACGTCGAGTATCAGCAGATCCGGTCGCTGCGCCGGATTGCGCAACTGCAGCAGCGCCGCTTCGCTGTCGTGCGCAACGCTGACCACGAAACCTTCCCGCTGCAGGTACTCGGTCAGCAGGCTGCACAGCGCGCGGTCGTCATCGACTATCAGGATTCTGGACATGGTGGCCGTCTGGTTCCCTTCATTCATACCGCGCATCTGTGCGAACTCCACGCTCTTTACCCATCTTTACCCTGCCGCAACGAACATACACGCGGTGCCGTCGTCTAATCCCTGCAACACCTCGATCCCCCAACCACACGAAGGTATGACCCATGCGCAAGAACATTTTCCTCGGCCTCATCCTGAGCTCGGCCATCGCTGTCTCCACGTTCGTTGTCGCAGCTCCCGGCGGTGGCGGTCACGGTGACTGGCACTCGCACGGTGGCCATGGCCAGTTCATGGCCTTGCAGAAACTCAACCTGACCGACGCGCAGCGCGCCAGCGTCAAGCAGATCTTCAGCAGCAGCTTCGCCCAGAACAAGACCCAGCGGACGGCCTTGCGGGCACAGCGCGAAGCCTTCGAATCGATGACGCCTGACCAGGCCGGCTACCTGGCTGCCGCATCGTCGCTGGCACAGGCCGAAGGCAGTGCGACACAGGCACGCGTGCAGCAGCAGGCCAACGTTCGCGCACAAATCTATGCCGTACTGACCGTTTCGCAGAAGGCCCAACTGGCTGCGGTCAAGCTGCAGCAGCAGGATCGCAAGCAGCAGTGGGAGCAGTTCAGGGCCCAGCACCCGGTGACCGCCGCTCCGCAGACAGCCCAGTAACCGCCTGAACCGAACAGCCGTGGCGTCAGCGAGGATGCTGACGCCACTTCGATCGACGGTCCCGCAACGGTCAGGGCAGCAAGCGGCGCAGGCTCAGCGATAGCGCCAGTGGGCACCGACCCAGACATGCCCGCCACCCCAGTACCCGGGAACCCAGACACGGGCATGACGCGCCGGGACGACCACGCAACCGGTCAGTGAAACACCGCCGGCGATCAGCGCGGTGGCAAGCAGGCAGGACGAGATGAAACGACGCATGGCACGCTCCTTTGTTCGGGATGTGTCATGCAGAACGTGAGCACCCTCGCTGCGGATGACCGCGGCGGGCGTCAACGATGGCAATGGTTCATGTTGGCATTGCCGCCATCAGCGCGCGGCCAGCGCATCCACCACCGAACGGTAGCGAGCCGCGATACGCGCTTCGTCGTGGTGACGGAAGTCCCGCACCACCCAGCGACCGCCGCAAAGCACGTCGCGCACCAACGGTGTGTTGCCGGCGAAAAGAAAACTGTCGAGCATCGAACGTTCGTCACGCGCGGCAAGCAAGGGTGATGTTTCGTCAAGCACGATGAGGTCGGCGCGTGCGCCGCTGCGCAGTCCGCCAACCGCCAGTCCAGAGGCCTGCGCTCCGCCATGCAGCGCCGCGCGCCACAGGGTTTCGCCGACGCTGACGCCCTGGGCGCGTGCGGCGATGTTGCGATGACCGCTGGTCAGTCGCTGACCGTACTCGAGCCAGCGCAGTTCCTCGACCGGCGAGATCGAGATGTGCGAATCGGAGCCGACCCCGAACGCTCCGCGCGCGTCCAGATAGGCCGGCAGCGGAAACAGGCCGTCACCGAGATTGGCCTCGGTGCTGGGACACAGACCGGCCACGGCGCCGCTGCGCGCGATCTGCTGCATTTCCGCATCGGTCAGATGCGTCGCATGTACCAGACACCAGCGATCATCGACCTGGGCGTGATCGAACAGCCACTCGACCGGTCGTGCGCCGCGCACCGCAAGGCAGTCCTGCACTTCGCCGATCTGCTCGGCGATATGGATGTGGATCGGACAGTCCTGCGCAAGCTCGCTGGCCAGCACGGCGCGCATCGCCTGCTCCGGTACCGCGCGCAACGAATGCAGCGCGATGCCCACGCGCAGGTTGGCATTCTCGTGCCTGCGCAGCGCCTCGAGCAGACGCAGATAGCCGTCCACATCGTGTCCGAAGCGACGCTGCCGCGGCGCCAGCGCACGTCCATCGAAACCGCCGCTGATATACAGCACCGGCAACAGCGTCAGCGCGATACCCGCTTCGCTGGCTGCTTCGATCAGCGCCAGCGACATCGCTTCCGGCTGCGCGTATGGCGTGGCATCGGGCTGGTGATGCAGATAGTGGAATTCGCACACCTGGGTGTAGCCGGCCTTGAGCATTTCCACATAGAGCTGAGCCGCAATCGCCTTGAGCTGGTCCGGACCGATCGATGCGGCGAAGGCATACATCGTTTCACGCCAGCTCCAGAAACTGTCGTCGCTGCGACCCTTGCGTTCGGCCAGGCCGGCCATCGCGCGCTGGAACGCGTGCGAATGCAGGTTCGGCATGCCTGGCAGCACCCAGTCGCCGCCGGGCCCGTCGCTCCCGGCTGTCGCGTCGACCAGTCGCCCATCGGCGGTGACGCCGAAAGCGGCGTCCATCTGCCAGCCACCGGGCTGCCACAGGTGTGTTGCCGTGAAACCCTTGACTGCTGCGTTGTCGCCCATGGATCCACTCCCTTGCGTGGCGCCAGTGTAACCGCGCCGATACACCGCCTTGGCCCTGACGTTCACCGCACCGTTCAGCGCCCTGTGCATAATCGTGCGATGGCAAAGAAAACAGATGAACTCAGTCCCAAACTGCTGTTGCGTCACGCAACACCCGCCGATGTGCCGGCGCTGGTCGAACTCACCGGGCGCATCTATACCTCCGAGTGGGGCCATTCGGCCGAGATGCTGCGTTCGCAGCAGACGCATTTTCCGGAAGGCCAGTTCGTGGTCGAGTACGAGGACAAGCTGGTCGGCTATTGCGCCACGTTCCGCATCGACGAGGCAACAGCGCTCGCCCCGCACACCTGGATGCAGATCACTGGCGGCGGCATGGGCTCGCGCCACAACCCCGACGGCAACTGGCTGTACGGCATGGAAGTGGTGGTGCACCCGGACTACAGGGGCATGCGCATCGGCAAGCGGCTGTATCACGCGCGCAAGCGACTTTGCATGGATCTCAAGTTGCGCGGCATCGTGTTTGGTGGACGCATCCCCGGGCTGGCGAAGAACATGCAGCGCTACGGCAGTGCCGACGCTTACGTGCAGGCAGTCGTCGAGGGCAAGCGCCGCGACCTGACCCTGAGCTTCCAGCTGTCGAACGACTTCGAGATGGTCGGCCTGCTGCGTGCGTACGTACCCTCCGACTACGATTCGCTCGGCTATGCGGTGCATCTTGTATGGCGCAACCCGCGGCTGCTCGATCACCCCGACATGCCGTCGATTCCGTCGCCGCAACGCCTGCCTGACCTGGTGCGCGTCGCGTCGGTGCAATACCAGCAACGACGGATCAACTCGTTCGAGGAATTCGCCACCCAGGTGGAATACTTCACCGACATTGCAGCGGACTACAGTGCCGATTTCGTCACCTTCCCCGAGCTGATCACGCTGCAGCTGCTGTCGATCGAGAACACCGAGCTGTCGCCGG
>JBDTZX010000217.1:0-2718 GCA_040004895.1 Rhodanobacter sp.
ACGGATGTCCCCGATGAAACACCGCACACTCGGCCGCGACGGCCTCAAGGTCTCCTCCCTCGGCCTCGGTTGCATGGGCATGTCGGACATGTACGGCAGCACCGATCGCGGCGAAAGCATCGCCACCGTGCATGCGGCGCTGGACACCGGCATCACCCTGCTCGACACCGGCGACTTCTACGGCATGGGTCACAACGAGATGCTGCTCGGCGAAGCGCTGGCGGGCCGACCACGCGACAGCTACCAGCTCAGCGTGAAATTCGGCGCGCAGCGCGGGCCGGACGGGCAATGGCTCGGGTACGACACGCGGCCGTCAGCTCTGAAAACCGCCCTCGCCTACAGCCTCAAGCGCCTGCGCACCGACTACGTCGACATCTATCGTCCGGCGCGGCTCGATCCCCAGGTGCCGATCGAGGAAACCGTGGGCGCCATCGCCGACATGGTCAAAGCCGGCTATGTGCGCCATCTCGGTTTGTCCGAAATGGGCGCCGACACGATCCGCCGCGCACACGCCGTGCTGCCGGTGATCGACCTGCAAATCGAGTACTCGCTGATTTCACGCGGTATCGAAAGCACCATCCTGCCCACATGCCGCGAACTCGGCGTCGGCATCACCGCCTATGGCGTGTTGTCGCGCGGCCTGATCAGCGGCCACTGGTCGAAAGACCGCGAGACGTCGGGCCGCGATTTCCGCGTCCACAGCCCGCGCTTCCAGGGCGACAACCTCGACCACAACCTCAAGCTGGTCGATCTGCTGCGCGAACTTGCGCAGGCGCGTGGCTGCAGCGTGGCGCAGCTGGCGATCGCCTGGGCACTCGCACGTGGTGATGACATCGTGCCGCTGATCGGCTCGCGGACGCGCGAGCGGCTGACCGAGGCGCTCGGTGCTTTGGAGGTTGCTTTGCGTCCAGCCGATATCGCCGCGATCGAACGCGCCGTGCCGCCCGACGCTGCGGCAGGGGACCGTTACGCCGCCGCGCAGATGGCCATGCTCGACAGCGAACGCGGCTCCCGCTGATTCCAACCTTCGACCGAGAGGACACCACATGTACGCCATCATGGGCATCACCGGGCAGGTTGGCAGCGCCACCGCCCGTCATCTGCAAGACGCCGGTCATCGCGTTCGCGCCATCGTGCGCGACGCCGCCAAAACGCCGACCTGGCTTGCACCGGGCTCCGAAGTCGCGATCGCCGACTGGTCGGACGAACGCGCTCTGGCGGCAGCCTTTCGTGGCGTCGACGGCGTGTTCGCGATGCTGCCGGCGAATTTCGCGCCGAGCCCGGATTTCGCCGAGCCGCGTGCACTGATCCACACGTTGACCGCCGCATTGCGCCGGGCGCAACCGCCGAAGGTGGTCACGCTGTCGTCCGTGGGCGCACAGCATGATCGCGATCTCGGACTGATCACCCAGCTGCATTTGCTGGAAAGCGCGATCGACACCTTGCCCATGCCGCGCGCCCACGTGCGTGCCGCCTGGTTCATGGAGAACCTGCGCTGGGACGTGGCCCGCGCGCGGGACGAAGGCCGCCTGGCCAGCTATCTGCAACCGCTCGATCGCGCGATCCCGATGATCGCCACCGACGACATCGGCCGCACCGTTGCAGCCACGCTCACCGAAAGCTGGCACGGACGCCGGGTGATCGAACTGGAAGGCCCGCAGCGTTACAGCCCGCACGACGTGGCGCAGGCCTTTGCCGCGGTGCTCGAACACGACGTCGAGGCGTTCGAGGTGCCGCGCGATCAGTGGGTGACGCGCTTCGTGAGCGAAGGCATGCCGGCGAATCGCAGCGGGCCGCGCATCGCCATGCTGGAGGGCTTCAACCGTGGCTGGATCGACTTCGAAGGTGGCGCCGCGGAGCAGGTGAAAGGCCGGATTCCGCTGGGCTACGTGGCCGACGAACTCGTCAACGCCTGCCCGGTCGTGCTTGAATCCGCGGCATGAACGAATCCGCGCTGACTCCCGAACGCATCCTGGCTGCCGCCGAAGACGTGCTGCGCCGCTACGGCCCCGGCAAGGCGACCGTGGTCGATGTGGCGCAGGCGCTCGGGGTCAGCCATGGCAGCGTGTACCGGCACTTCGCCAGCAAGGCAGCGCTGCGCGATGCGGTGCTGCGTGGCTGGCTGGAACGGACCATGGCGCCGCTGCAAGTCATCGCGAACGGAAAAGCCGCGCCACCGACGCGGCTGCGACAGTGGCTGGGCGCGCTGCGCGAAGCGAAGCGCGACAAGGCGCTTGGCGATCCGGAGCTGTTCGCCACCTACGGCGCACTGGCCGCCGACGCGCGCGAGGTGATCAGCGAGCATGTCGAACACATGCAGGATCAGATCGCTTCGATCATCGCCGCCGGGGTGGCCAGCGGCGACTTCCGCAAAGTGGAGCCGCGCGCCACCGCGCTGACGATTTTCGACGCCACCACGCGTTTCCACTATCCCGGACTTGCCCACCTGTGGGGCAACGAAGGTGAGGACACCGCCTTCAAGCAACTGATCGACCTGCTGATCCGCGGGCTGGCCGCCGACAGCAAACCCGCTACACGCCGAAAAGCCGCCCCGCCGCGCTGATTGCGCTGCCTGCGGCTGGAGCTCAGCCGCTATAATGGGAGTTTCGCGAGCTGCCGCATCCGCCGGCAGCATCGCCGCGCCCCAGCCTTCGGAGTTCCTGCATGCAATACATCTACACCATGAACGGCGTCAGCAAGATCGTTCCCCCGAAGCGC
>JBDTZX010000190.1:0-2717 GCA_040004895.1 Rhodanobacter sp.
CCTGCGGCGGCTCCACCGTGTTGAGCGCGGCGAACATCCATGAGATCGCGCGCGCGCGCGCATTCACATCGTCGGGCAGCAGGCCCGCTCGCGTCTGCGCGATGTGGAACACGATGGCCCCCGACTCGAACAGGACGAGATCGCCTTCTTCATAGGTGGGAATCTGTCCGAAGGGATGAAGCGCGCGATGCGCGGGTTCTTTCATCGCACTGAACGAGACGAGACGAACTTCGTAAGGTTGGTCGACTTCTCCAAGCGCCCAGCGAACGCGCATATCGCGTGCAAGCCCGCGGCCGCGATCAGGTGACTGTTCAAAGGCAGTAATGGTGGGGACCATGGGCTGGCTCCAGGTGAGTGCGTGAGGCGATCTTGCGTCACGTCGTGGATGGCGAAGGGATTTCTCGTGGAGATGAACTGGGGTCAGACAGGAGGATCAGAGTGGGATTCTTTGGGCCGAGCTCCGATCCTTGTTTTCATGATGTTCAAAGATAGCTGAGCCACCAATCCTTGCGTCGCCGCTTGACCCCGGCATACCAGCGACAAAGCGGATAGAGCGCAAGCACAACGGCGACCCACAGCATGTAGATGGCTGGAAGGCTCGCCGCCCAGCCCGGTGGCGCAGTGAACGGGAAATGGCCGAGATCCGGTGACTGGAACATGCCGCTCACGCTACCGAAACGGACATAACAGCTGGCGACCGCCAGCATGTGGATCAGGTAGAAATGCAGCACATAGAAGAACAGCGGCACCTTGCCGATGATCAGCGCGGGGCGCAGCCAGCGCGGAATGCCGCTGTCGAAAATGCGCAACAGTAACAGCGCCGGCCCGAGCGTCATCAGCAGGAACAGCAGCGAGGGCGGGTATTTATTGGTGTCGAGAAACGACAACAGCGTCCACAGCGGTGACTTCTGCACCGACCACGCGACAGGATCGCCATATACATTCAGCAGCCGCAGCAGCACGAAGCCCAGGCTGACCCCGATGCCGGTTCGAAGCAGGAGCGCCCGGCGGCGTTCGTCGCTCCAGCGAAAGGTCTGACCCATCGCATAGCCCAGCGCAGTCACGCCGAGCCACGGAACCAGCGGGTAGGCGATGAACACGACATGTCGCGGGGTATTGATGAGAAAGCCGGGCGCATGAAGCACCGACCACAGCGGCGCGAAACTGCCGAATGTGTCCGCAGGAATGCCATCCAGCAGGTTGTGACCTGCCGCCATTACCACGCCGAACGTTACGATCGCCCAGTCCGGCAAATGGATCAATCCGGCCAGCACGATCATCGACCAGCCCAGCGCCCACAACACGGTGATGATGGTCACGCGGTAGTCGAGATTGAATTGCAGCGCAAACCGCATCACGACCACTTCGAGGATGAGCAACCACAACCCTCGCGTAAGCAGGAAGCGCGACAGTTCGCTTTTCGACAGGCGTTGAAGCGCAAGGCGGGCACCCGTACCGGTAAGCAGAAAGAACACCGGCGCGCAGAAGTGGGTGATCCAGCGGGTGAGGAAGAGCGGTGCCGTGGCGGTGGCCAGATTGGTCGGGCTGGCATCGAGTGCGCCGAAGAAATCGTGGACATGATCCAGCGCCATGATGACGATGATGATGCCGCGCAGCAGATCGACCGACTCGATGCGGAGTCGGCTGGACGAGCCCTGTCCCGCGGATGATTTCGATTCCGCGACCGGCGTCGCTGCATTGTCAGTGGTCATACAAAGCCACCCCTCTGAGAAGTCGAAACCGGCGTTACGGCGAAACCAAAACAGCAGTCTCAGGGTGCGCTTCTCGAATTGCTGTCCTGCCTCCGGCTTGGCTACTGTGGCTGACGGTGCCCTGGTCAGCTGCGCCGCGCGGCCTCGATCGCGGCAATGTCGATTTTCGTCATGTCCATCATGGCGTCGAACGCGCGCTTGGCGGCGGCGGGGTCCGGGTCGGTAATCGCGGCAATCAGGGCGCGGGGGGTGATCTGCCACGACAGACCCCACTTGTCCTTGCACCAGCCGCACTGGCTTGGCTGGCCGCCGTTGCCGATGATCGCGTTCCACAGGCGGTCGGTCTCGGCCTGGTCGTCGGTCGCCACCTGAAACGAGAACGCCTCGTCGTGCTGAAACGCGGGCCCGCCGTTCAAGCCCAGGCACGGGATGCCCATGACCGAAAACTCAACCGTCAATACATCGCCCTGCTTGCCCGCCGGATAGTCACCGGGCGCACGATGGACGGGTCCCACGGCGCTATCCGGGAACGTCTTGGCGTAGAACGTTGCGGCATCCAGCGCGGCGCCGTTGTACCAAAGGCAAATCGTGTTCTTGCTGACCATGTGGGTTCTCCTGGTTGAGAGTGGCGGGAAGCCTTACTTACTCGATACGACGAACGACGGGCACGCAGATCGACATCATTCGGGGAGCAGGTTGGGATATCCAAAGGTTGGCGGACACTTTTGCAAAAGCAGGGGTCAAAGTGCAGTTCGATTTCGCAGCGCCGGCAAGAAGTCGGCTCTGACGCCGATTTCGGTCGCTTGCCTGGCCGTCGTGTCCGAAATTACTGAACAGTCGAAAGCTTCTTCATCAGCCGGTAGGTGAACTCGACCGTCTGGTAGAAATTGTCGATCTGGTTGCGTTCGTCGCGGCCATGCATGCGGATGTCGTCGATGTCGTTCCAGCCACCGCCCACGCCATAGCTCGGCATGCCCGCTGCGCGGGTGTAGATGGAATCGCTGG
>JBDTZX010000228.1:0-2715 GCA_040004895.1 Rhodanobacter sp.
CAACCGTTTCCGCCGCGGCCCGGATACGCCCTGGACCATCGCCGGCATGGTCACCGCCGTGCGCAAGCGCGGCGACAGCGATGCGTTCGTGCGCATCGAGGACGCCAGCGGCAGCATCGAGGTGAGCTTCTTCGGCGAGCTCTACCAGCAGGTCGCGCCGCTGCTGACGCGCGACCAGATGCTGATCGTCGAAGGTGGCCTGCGCATCGACGATTTCTCCGGCGGCGGCTTCCAGCTGCGCGCGCGCAGCGCCACGTCGCTGGCCGACGCGTGTCGCAAGCATGCGCGCGTGCTGCAGCTGAAATTGAATGGCATCGGGCCGCACTTCGTCAGCCAGCTGCAACAGGTGCTCGCCGGCTACCGCGGCGGTCGCGCCACGGTGATGCTGCACGGTTATCAGAGCCAGGGTGCGCAGGCCGATTTCGAACTGGGTGAAGCATGGCGAGTGGACGCGATCCCCGACTTGCTGCGCAGCGTGCGCGCGCTGCCCGGCGTGCAGGCAGCGCGGGTACGGATCGTCAAGCAGCCGGACTGAGTTCGAGCATCCCTTTCCGCTGTTTGCCGGCAGAGAGACAGGAAAGCGCCTCTCGATCTTCCCCCGCCAGCTCCGACAGCCGCCTTGCCTGACGGACTTCCTCCGGTCGCCAACCTCCCCCTGCATGCGGGATAGGTGTCCATCAAACCCGGGCAAGCTCAAGGAGACGTAATCCTTGCCTTGAACCATCTCCTCCTCTGCTTGCAGGGGAAGGTCAGGGAGGGGTTCGCTCTTGATCTTCTTCGTGGGCTCCGAGAACACCCACCCAACCTTCCCCGCACACAAGAGAAAGGAACTGGAGCTTCACTTCTTCCCACGCTCCAGCATCGCCTTCAAATCCGCGAACGGATTGCCGGTCGCCGGCGGCGCATCCGCCACCTCCATCACACCACCCCTCACGTGGTCGATGTGCCGCGAATGCTCGTTGTCGTGGCAGTACACGCACAGCAACTCCCAGTTGCTGCCATCCGGCGGATTGAAATCGTGATCGTGGTTGCGGTGGTGCACGGTCAGTTCCTGCAGGTTCGCCCGGGTGAACTCGCGCGCGCAGCGACCGCAGATCCACGGATACATCTTCAACGCGCGCTCGCGATAGCCCAGATCGCGCTGCTCGGCGTTGCGCCTGGCCTCGGCCACGATACGGTCCAGCCTGGCGTTGTCGATGGGTGACTGGGTCGGCATGTCGACTTCCGCGTGATGGCGATGGTTGGGCGGACGATAGCGCAATCCGGCGCGCCGGGCTGTCCGGTGGCCATACGGCGCCGTTCTCGTCTTTTCGTGCGGGACGGTATACTGAGTCGCTTCTGTGCCACGAAAAGTAACGAATGAACCCCAACTTCCTCGATTTCGAACAACCCATCGCCGAACTGGATGCGAAGATCGAAGAGTTGCGCCATGCCAGCCACGGCCAGGCGTTCAATATCGACGAGGAAGTCGAGCGGTTGCGCGAGAAGCTGAAGGTCAAGACCGCGGAGATTTTCCGCAACCTGAATTCGTGGCAGATGACCCAGCTGTCCCGTCATCCGGGACGGCCATATACGCTGGATTACATCGGCGTGATCTGCGAGGAATTCCACGAGCTGGCCGGCGACCGCATGTACGCCGAGGACGCTGCCATCGTCGGTGGCCTGGGCCGCATCAACGGCAAGCCGGTGGTGATCATCGGCCACCAGAAAGGCCGCGACACCAAGACCAAGGTGCGCCGAAATTTCGGCATGCCGCGTCCGGAGGGTTACCGCAAGGCGCTGCGCCTGATGAAGATGGCCGAGCGTTTCAAGCTGCCGCTGCTGACCCTGATCGACACACCCGGCGCGTATCCCGGGGTCGGTGCCGAAGAGCGCGGCCAGAGCGAGGCGATCGCGCGAAATCTGATGGAGATGGCCGAACTGAAGGTGCCGATCATCTGCACCGTGATCGGCGAAGGCGGTTCCGGTGGTGCGCTGGCGATCGGCGTCGGCGACCGAACGATCATGCTGCAGTACTCGACCTACTCGGTGATCACGCCCGAAGGCTGTGCGTCGATTCTGTGGAAAAGTGCAGACAAGGCCAAGGATGCCGCCGAAGCGATGGGCATGACCGCTCCGCGCCTGCTCGAACTGGGCCTGATCGACAAGATCGTGCGCGAGCCGCTGGGTGGTGCGCACCGCAATCCGCGTTCGATGGCGATCCGGCTGAAAGCGGTGCTGCTGAATCAGCTGGAAGAACTCGAGGCGATTCCCGCCACCGACCTGCTCGAATTGCGCTACAAGCGCCTGCGCAGCTACGGCGCCTACCAGGAATAGCCGCGTGACCGGCGTGCGCGGACTGGATCACGTCAACCTGCGCGCACCTGCCGGGATCATCGACAAGGTACGGCAGTTCTACATCGACGTGATCGGGCTGCGCGAGGGTCCGCGACCGGTTTTCCGCTCGGGCTCGCATGGCCACTGGCTGTACGCCGGCGACACCGCCGTGCTGCATCTGAGCGTCGGCCCCGGCATGGATCCGGACCGTGGCAATTCGCCGACAACTTATTTCAGCCACTACGCACTGGCCTGCAGCGACCTTGCCGGCGCACGCGCGCGACTCGACGCTGCCGGCGTGCGCTACAGCATCGACGTCATCGAGGATCGCAACCAGGTGCAGGTCTTCGCGGTCGATCCCGCCGGCATCGTGGTCGAACTGGATTTCCAGCTCGACGA
>JBDTZX010000179.1:0-2709 GCA_040004895.1 Rhodanobacter sp.
CTGGTCAACGCACGGCAGGTGCCGCAGCGCGGACTCGGCAGCGCGGAAGGACGCGCCGCGCTGGTGCACGCGGTGGCGCACATCGAATTCAATGCGATCAACCTGGCCTGGGACGCGGTCTACCGTTTCCGCGACAAGCCCGCCGCCTACTATCGCGACTGGGCCAGCTGCGCGAACGACGAAGCGCGCCATTTCGCCATGCTGTCCGACCGCCTCGCCGAGCTTGGTCACGTCTACGGGGATTTCGATGCGCATGACGGCCTGTGGCAGATGGCGGAGAAAACTGCCGGCAGCGATACCGCGCGCATGGCATTGGTGCCACGCGTGCTGGAAGCGCGCGGACTCGACGTGACCCCTGGCCTGATCGCGCGCCTGCGCCATCTGGGCGACACTCGTACGGTGGAGATTCTCAAGGTGATCCTGCGCGAGGAAGTTGCCCATGTCGCCGCCGGCACGCGCTGGTATCGGCATTGTTGCGAACGCGACGGACTCGAGCCGGTGGACACCTTCTTCGACCTGTTGCGCGACTACATGGGCGTCAACCTGCGCGGTCCGTTCAACCGGCCAGCACGACGGGAGGCGGGTTTCGTCGAGCAGGAACTGGATCGACTGGCATCGATGGCGCTGCTTGCCTGAGCTCGCCCTGCATGCATCAATGCGTGCGCGGTGCCGTGTATTTGACGCCAGGCTGCAGCATCGTCACGTAGCTGCCGTTCCAGTCCTTGTCGAAAATCTGCATGAGCGTCCGGGCCGGCCCGGCTCCGTGCACGAAAATCGAAGCGTCGACGGTCACGTTGAAATAGCTCCACTCCCAGTTGCCGGTGCCGATGTAGCTGCTGCGGTCGTCCGCAACGGCGTACTTGGCGTGTTCGACCCGCGCGTAGGGAATGAAACCCTGCGGTGAGGGCGGCAGCTGGCTGAACTTGACCGTGATGTTGGGCAGCACCGCCAGACTCTTGAGATAGGCCTGGGTCGGCTCGCGCAATGACCAGTCGGCGACGATGATGCGTACCTGCACTCCACGCGCTGCGGCATCGCGCAACGCCGTGTCGACATCCGCCCACCAGCCCTTCGGGCCGTATTGACGCATCGCCGACAGCGTCATCACCTGCACGCGAAGCACGTGCCGGCTTGCGGCGATCATCCGCACCAGTGCAGGCTGTTCCTGGCTGACCCAGGGCGGCATCAGCGCAGGCGGGCTGAAGGCGGGAAAGACGATCAGCGGATCATCGCCGTGGGCGTCCAGCAGCACTGGGTCTTCCGCGGTTGCCGGCGCAAACGCGGGCGGCTCGACCGCTGCCTCGGCCGCCTTCGGCAGGTCGGGGTGCTCGGCCAGGCGCCAGCCGAAAGCGAAGGCGGCGCCGAAGGTCTGCGCGATCCGCTGATCATGGATGCGCGCGCCGATTTCATGGATCTGCTCCAGCGCGCGCCAGTCCCAGTTCTGGCTGCCGACGAATACGTCGATGCCGTCGACCAAGATGTACTTTGCATGCAGCACGCCGCCGGTGAGTGCGCTGAGTGGCAGGATGCGAATCTCGATGCGTCCGTTCTTCGTCAGGCGATCTATGCTGGCCTGACTGTCCTTCATGAACGTCTGATCGACCAAAATGCGCACCTTGATGCCGGCGTCCGCACGTGCAATCAACGCATCCAGCACCGATGCCAGTTCGCTGCCCGGCTTGTCGGAGATATAGAACGCGGCGATATCGATACGCTGCCGCGCACCCTTGATCATCTGCAACCAGACGTCACGTGTGCGCGGCACGCCAGCCACGCCGAAGCTGGTCGCCTCGGGCACGCTTTCCACGATCTGGAAGTCCGACTTCGAGGTGGATGCGGGAGCGCGGGCCGACGCCGATGTCGATCCCAGCAGGAGGGCCGCGCAGAGCATTGCACGCAAAGGAATCATCGTCGTGGTCTCGAGCAACGGTTGAGCCCAAAGAGCAGAGCCGCCGAAAACCTTGCGGCTGGCTGCAACTGTAGCCCGAGTTGCGTAGTGGAGTACTGTCCTTGAGGATTGCGCGTTTCTGCCAGACCGACATGCCCGCGAGCGGCCACGAAAAAGGCCACCCGGCAAGGTGGCCTCATCGTCAATCTGGTCGGGGAGACAGGATTCGAACCTGCGACTTCTACGTCCCGAACGTAGCGCTCTACCAGGCTGAGCTACACCCCGTGGGAAGCCGCTTATCTTAATGGTCGGGCGCAGGCTTGGCAACAGCAGAGGGCCCTGCGACCTGCCCCTGGCTGCGGGTGACATGCAGCCTTCTGCTAATCTTCACGGCTGCCGTCGCGCGGTTGGCGAAAAGGCCGAACGTTCCCATCGTCAGTAGAGGATTCCATGGCGCTTACCCCGGCCCGTACCATGCCCGGCGTGCTCGAGCTTTTGCCGCTCGACCAGATCGCCTTTCAGCGGATGCTGGACGTGATCCGCCGCAACTACGAGCGCTTTGGCTTCCTGCCGATCGAAACGCCGGTGATCGAGTATTCCGACATCCTGCTGACCAAGACCGGTGGCGAAACCGAGCGGCAGGTTTATTTCGTGCAATCGACCGGGGCGCTGGGCAAGGCCGACGAGGGTACGCCGGAACTGGCCCTGCGCTTCGACCTTACCGTGCCGCTGGCACGCTACGTGTCCGAGCATGAGCGCGAACTTTCGTTTCCGTTCCGTCGCTACCAGATGCAGCGGGTCTATCGCGGCGAGCGCGCGCA
>JBDTZX010000270.1:0-2691 GCA_040004895.1 Rhodanobacter sp.
GCGGCCTGGCCGGTGATCACGAAGATGCCACCGCCGATCACCGCGCCGATACCCAACGCCGTCAGTCCCCACGGACCGAGCGTGCGCTTCAGCCCGGGACCATCGACATCGTCGGCATTGTTCGAAAAATCGGTCTTGCGGGCGAGCAGTTGCTTGAGCATGGTCATTCCACAAAATGACGGCGGCACGGTTCTCACCGTGCCGCCAGGATTGGAACATTCGCTGGTCGAAACTCAGCTCGGTTCGGTGCCGTTGGCCAGGTGACTCTTGCGATAACCGTAAAGATAGTAGACGACCAGACCCACCACCGCCCAGATGAAGAACACCGAGATCGCAGTCTTCGACAGATTCACGAACAGCAGCAGGCATCCAACGACCGCCAGCGGACAGACGATCCAGGCGAGCGGGGTGCGGAAGGGTCGTGGGCGCTCTGGCTGTTTCCTGCGCAGGATCATCACGCCGACGGCCACCATCATGAAGGCGAACAGGGTGCCCGAATTGGTGATGTCCGCGAGCAGGCCGACGGGAAATACGGCGGCGAACAGCGACACGAAGGTGCCGGTGATCATGGTCAGCACGTGCGGGGTGTGGTAACGCGGATGCACTGTGGACAGGCGATTCGGCAACAGGCCATCGCGGGACATGGTGAAAAAGATCCGGGTCTGGCCATAGATCATCATCAGGATCACGGAAGGCAGAGCGATGCTGGCCGCGGCGCCCACCAGATAGCCGATCTTGTCCGAACCCAGCGCATGCAATACAAACGCCAGCGGCTCCTTGCTGCAGACCAGTGCGTGCAGGCCCTTGCAGGCAGCGGCCATCTCCGGCGTGCCCGGCTGCAGGGCGAGGCCATCCGGTCCCAGCATTGGCTGCGAACCGGCGGCACCGACGGCGCCGTAACCCACCAGCAGATAGAAGATCGTGCACACGGTCAGCGAGCCGATCAGTCCGATCGGAATGTTGCGATTGGGGTTCTTGGTTTCCTCCGCGGCGGTCGACACCGCGTCGAAGCCGACGTAGGCGAAGAAAATCGATGCCGCGGCGCCCAGCACACCGATGCCACCCAGCGGACTGCCCCAGCCATTGGGCAGGAACGGATGGAAGTTCGATTGATGCACTGCAGGTATCGTGATGATGATGAAGGCGATCAGCGCAGCGACCTTCACCGAAACAAGGACGGCATTGACCTTGGCGGACTTGGATGTGCCGAATACCAGCAGCACGGTCACGGTCAGTGCCACCAGGAAAGCCAGCAGATTGAAGCTGCCGCCATCGAAGGGTCCTGTTCGCAGGAACTCCGGCAATCCGAAGCCGGCGCTGGCAAGCAGTCCGTTGACGTAGCCGGACCAGCCGACCGATACGGTACTTGCAGCGATGGTGTATTCGAGGATCAGTGCCCAGCCGACCACCCAGGCAAGACCTTCGCCAAGCACGCCGTAGGTATACGTGTACGCAGAGCCGGCGACGGGAATCATGCCAGCCAGCTCCGCATAGGCCAGAGCGGCAAGCGCACAGACCACCGCGGCGATCACGAACGCGACCATCATGCCCGGACCGGCTTTCTGCCCGGCTTCGGCAGTCAGCACGAAAATGCCGGTACCGATGATCGCACCCACGCCCATCAGGGTCAGCTGGATCGGACCGAGCTGGCGTTTCAGGCTCTTCTTCTCCGCCGTGGCGAGAATCTGATCGAGTGGCTTGACGCGCTTGAAAAGCATGGAGTGACTCCCCTTGAAAACAGATACGACGCTCGATGCATGCCGCAACGGGCATGGTGTGGAGAGCGGGCGCGACGAGCAACCATAACGGAGCGGGCGAAAGGCGACAAGCTGCGACGCAGCTATGATGGGCATTGTGCAGCCGCATGGAGCCACGCATGCCAGCCGATTCTTCGCAGCTCGTGGTCAGCCTTCGCGCCTACGGCTTGCGCTGGCTGGCCGAACGGCAACAGGTGCAGATGTTCTGCGAGTTCCTGCAATCCCATTCCTGCCCATTCGAACGCTCGCAGCTGCACGGCCATTTCACCGGCTCTGCGTGGCTGGTGAGTGAGGATGGTCGGCGGGCGTTGCTGATGCATCACCGCAAACTGGACAGGTGGCTGCAGCCTGGCGGGCACGCCGATGGCGACATCGATCTGGCTGGCGTGGCCCTGCGCGAAGCGCGGGAGGAAACCGGCGTGGTGGATTTGCGTGTGGAAGGCGGGATCTTCGATCTCGATCGGCACCGGATTGCCGCACGCGGGAACGAGCCGGAGCATTGGCACTACGACGTGCGATACGTGGTGCGTGCAAGCCACGATGAATGTTTCACGGTCAACGAAGAGTCGCATGCACTGGCTTGGCGACCGGTGGTCGATTTGGCGACGGACGTGAACCTCGATGCATCGTTGCGCCGGATGGCCATCAAATGGCTGGGGCGAAAGAACGCCTAGCCGTATTTCGCCGGCGCTGGATTCAGATGGCCGCATTCACTGCAGGTTCGTGCGTCACGCGAGCCGTAGAAGCGGTCGAACACCGGCGGGAAATCGTGTTCGATGCTGTCGAGCGCGAAGTATTCCTCGAACAGCTGGTGGTTGCAGCGTTCGCAGAACCAGAGCAGCCCATCATGCTCGCCGGCAACCCGGCGGCGCTCGATCACCAGTCCGATCGAGGCGGGCATGCGCTGCGGCGAATGCGGCACTCGCGGCGGCAG
>JBDTZX010000160.1:0-2689 GCA_040004895.1 Rhodanobacter sp.
TCCTTCGGAAAACGCGCCTGGTCGAAGCAATCGCCAATGATCGGCAGCACGCGTTCGTCGACGAAGCGACCAACGGTGTCCTGCACCATGCGCTCCTCGTCGGTGAGCAGCGAACGGATGTCGTACAGATCCAGCGGGTCGAGGCGGGCGGCCATGTGGTTGTCCATAGTTGTAGGGCTAGCTCGCCATTGTAGCCGGGACCGCGACGACGGTCATCGGCGATGGCTCCTACACGCCTCGCGGCGGACCCTGCTGCCGCCGGCCGCGTCGTGGATCTACAACGTGAAGGCCGCGCGGCACATGCGTCGTTGCGGCGACAAGCCGTTCCCGACCTCATGGAAAACACTGCAAAGGAGAACCCCATGCGCTTTTCGACTGCCTGCCTTTCGTTCCTGCTGCTGGCGCTGACTGCCGGTGCCGCCTATGCCCGGCAGTGGCCCGTGCCCGGTATCCCGCTCGGTGCCGAGTACGTGGATGCCGACTCGTACCTCACCACCGATGCCGACATCGAAGCCTGGTACAACGCCACCTCCCGGCTCCGGCAGAATTTCGACGCTATCTGCGGGGACACGTTCTGCGAAGGCGACTACAGCAACATTCAGTCACTGAGCTTCCGCTGCTCGGTGGAAAAACACACCGGCATCGTGGGCCAGTGCGTGTGGATCTTCGCCGCCAGCAACGAAGACGTGCGCCCAGGCGACGGTCACATCACGGTCGACAGCAACCACTGGCGTTGCCGCAGCCCGCTGGCCAGAACCACCCGCATCGGCGACCTGCTGATCGCACTGTCGGGCCCGCAGCCACTGCGCGCCCTGCTGCCCGGCACGTCGCGTTCGATCTACGACGGACTGGTGGACTGCCTCTAGTGCCGAACGGCGAGCCAGCCTGCACGCTGGCTCGCCTTGCAGGCGCTGCAGCATTTGGATGTCTCAATGCAACGGGCAGCTATGCTGATGCACAAGACCTGCATTGTCGCCAGCATCGAACCTCCTTGAGCCCGCAAACTCCCAACTCCGCCATCGCAGGCGTCCTGCTCGGCTTCGCCGCATTCGCGGCGTATGCCCTGAGCGATGCGTTCGTGAAGTTGCTGCGCGGTTCGCTGCCCGCTTACGAGGCGGTATTTTTCGGCGCATTGCTGGGTCTCACCGCGCTGCCTTTCATCAAGAGACGTGGCGATCGCTGGCGCGAAGTGGTGATCGCCCGGCGTCCGGGGCTGTACGTCGTCCGTGCGCTGGCGAGCGCCATCGGCAGTACCGCGGCCGTGATCGCCTTCACCGCTCTGCCGATGGCCGAGGCCTTCGCGCTGATCTTTCTGATGCCGATCTTCGTCACCATCCTGTCGGTGGTGTTGTTGAAGGAGCACGTCGGCTGGCGGCGCTGGTCGGCCGTGGTGGCAGGCTTCATCGGCGTGCTGGTGGTGTTGCGGCCGGGATTCCGCGCCCTTGGCATCGGTCATCTCGCGGCGATGGTCTGCGGGCTTGCCGGCGCCATCGCGATGATCGCCATGCGCGTGGCCGGACCGCACGAAAAGCGGATCACGCTATACGGCGCTGGTGCGGTCGGTCCGATGCTGGTTGCCGGCACGCTGATGCTGCTGCAGAGATTCCGCTGGCCGCATGCCGGCCAGTGGACGCTGCTGCTCGGCTACGGCCTGCTTGCTGCGCTGGCTGCCGTGCTGCTGATGCTGGCCACGCAGAAATCACCGGCCAACCATGTCGCTCCGACCCAGTACAGCCAGATGTTGTGGGCGGTGCTGCTTGGCTATCTGCTTTTCGGCGACGGGCTGGACTGGCCGATGGCCGTCGGCATTGCGATCATCCTCGGCGCCGGGCTTTTCACCTTCGTTCGCGAGGAGAAAGTCACGCGCTGGTGGAATCGCGCACGCATCGTGTAATGGTGCCGATCAACTGCCGTTTGCCAATGCCTGCAGACGCTTCGCGAGCTGCGTCAGCTCGGTGCGCAGCTCGACCGGCGTGCGTATCTCGAAATCGAACGGCAGGCCGGCAAGTTTGCGCGCGAACCAGCCGAGGTCATCGGCGCTGGCGCGCAGCAGCACACCGTCATCTGTCGGCTCCAGCAGTCCAAACGAAAGCGAAAATGCGCTGCTCGCACGCTTGAGGTCCGTATGCAGCAGCACTTCGATCGGGCGATTGCGCGGCATGCTGGCGATGTTGCGCATCAACTGGTCCAGCGCATCGAAATCCACAGGCCGCCGAAAGTGAAAGTCCATCAGCGCAATAGCGCCCACCCGGTCCAGCCGGAACGAGCGCAAATCATGGCGCAGATGACACATGCCGAGCGCATACCAACTGCCCGCCCAATAAGCGAGTCCGTAAGGATCAAACTTGCGTTCCGTGTGTTCACCTTGCCCCGACACGTAGTGCATATTCACCCGCTGCTGCGCCTGCGCTGCCGTGGTCAATGCGACCAGCGCAGCGTGGCCGCCGGAGGTACCGGGCGAAGGGTGCAGATCGATCGTCACCGTTTTGGCGATCGCGCCCGCCTGCCCTTTCAATTTCTCCGGCATGACCCGCGAAAGCTTCGCCTGCACGCTTTCCACCGCAGGCGATGATTCGGCCAGCCCCAGTCCACGCGCTGCGGCCAAGCCCACCGACAGGGCCACGGCCTCGTCGTTGGTAAACATCATCGGCGGCAGTTTGAACCCGGCCAGCAGCATGTAGGCACCGTG
>JBDTZX010000550.1:0-2686 GCA_040004895.1 Rhodanobacter sp.
TCTCGCTGATGGTGGCGCGCACCGGGTGACCGAGCTTGCCGTAGATGTCCCAGAAGATCACCGGATTGGCCTGTGCCTTCCAGTCGGTGAGCTTGAGTTTGGCCAGTCGTGCCTTGAGTTTGTCTCCCGGTTCGCCAGCAGCCATTGCCAGCCCGGCGAGATCGCCCTTGGCATCGGCGAGGAAGCAGGGCACGCCCAGCCGCGAGAAGCCTTCGGCCAGCACCATCAGCGAAACCGATTTGCCGGTGCCGGTGGCACCGGCGATCATGCCGTGGCGGTTGCCGTATTGCGGATCGAGGCTGACGCTGGTGCTGTCGTTGCGGCCGATCAGGATTTCAGTCATGGCATTCCATCCCCTGGTGATCGTCCGATTGTAGCCAACCCGATCACGCTGTCGTGCGTCTGCGTCGAGATGAACGCGTTGAGTCGCGGCCGCACGCCGGTTATGGTGAACGCTTTGACCGGAAGAAAACTGCATGTCGTTGCGTTCGACTGTCCGCTCCCTTCGCCTTGCACCGCTCGGCATCTGCCTCGGTCTGCTCGCTGCCTGCGCCGGCACCGCGGCAGTCAAACCTTCCGCCACGGTGAACGCGCTCTACGCCCAGCTCGATCTGGCCAGCAAGGGCTACGAGACGGCGCTGCAGCAGTCGCGCGAAGGCAATCTGCAGGCCTCCCAGCTGACCCTGACGCAGTCACTCGACCGCCTGAAGGAAGCCGCCGCGCGTTGCGGCAACACGCCGGGCTGCGATGCGCAGCGCTTCTTCTCGGTATTCGATCGCCTGCTGCGCCTCAAGGATGGTGATTTCGGCGGCGACCAGGATCTGGACAGCGACATCGATCCGGCACAGGCGCAACTTGCGGCCGGCAAGGTCGGTGCAGCCAGCCTGCCGCAGGCCGAGCGCAGCGTGACCCTGCTGCACGGTCAGAAGCTGTCCGAGCTGATCGCGATGAACGGTCCGGTCAAGGCCGCGCTGGAAATGTGGTTGACCCAATGGCGTCCGCAACTGATGGACGCGTACGTCAATTACCAGTACATGCGCTTCGAGATGTGGCCGCAGTATCAGAAAGCCGACCTTCCCGAAGCGCTGCTGTTCGGCATCATGGCCAAGGAATCCGGTGGCAAGGTGCACGCGGTATCGCGTTCGGGCGCCGCCGGCCCCCTGCAATTCATGTACGCCACCGGCATGCGGTTCGGGCTGGGCAACGACAGCGGCTTCGACACGCGCTACGACCCCGCTGCATCGGCGCGCGCCAATGCGGAATACCTCAACGAGCAGTTGCGGATCTTCAACAACAATCTGGAACTTTCGATCGGTGCCTACAACGGTGGCGAAGGGCGCATGCGCAGGGCGGTCGGCGACAATATCTCGGTGAGCTTCTACGACCCGCGCATCTACAATCAGCTGGCACCGGAAACACGCGACTATGTGCCCTCCGTGCTGGCCGCGGCGTGGCTGTTCCTGCATCCGGAAAGCTACAACCTCAAGTTCCCCAGGATCGATGGTGTCGCCGGCGCAGTCACGCTGAAGCGACCGGCGTCGCTGACCGAGCTGACTGTATGCCTTGGTACGACGACCGGGATGAACGATGGCTGGTTCCGCACGCTGAGGAATCTCAATCCGCGTCTGGACCCGCAGGTGACCCAACCGGCCGGTGCATCGATCCAGCTGCCGAAGCCGCTGGAGAAGATCTACGCCTTGCGCTGTGTCGACGGACCGTGGCCGATACTCGCGCACGACCTGCACAGCGCGGTGGTTCCGGTGGTGGTCGCGGCGCCGGAAGCGCGTGCGCCGGTGGTGCGGCAGGATCGTCGCTACAAGGTGCGTCGTGGCGACACGCTGGTCAGCATCGTGCGCAAGCTGCACTGCTCAAGCGTGCAGGAAGTGGCGGAGACCAACGGCTTGAAGCATCACCGTCTTGCGGTGGGACAGACGATCAGGCTGCCGGTCTGTCAATGACGCGCCGCGCGGAGGCCCGGATCAGGCCACCGCGTCGGTCTGCATCCAGCTCTCTTCAGCCGTGCTGCTGTGCAGTTCCTTCAATTCGCGCAACAGCTGCATCACCTGTCGATAATGCGGTTGCAGGCTGAGGTGCGGGGAATTCTTCGTTTCGTGATAGGCCACCGCCAGCCACAGTGCAATGCCGCGCAAGGCGACTTCGGTGTTCTCCGAACAGGCCCGCTCGTAACCGACATCGGTACCCAGGCCCCATGGCTGAAAGCGTGCTTCGGGCGGGGTGCCGTAGAGATGCGGAAAGTCGCTGCGCGATGCCTGCCCGATCTCGCGCAGGGTCAGCGTGCTCAGTCGTTCGCAACTGCGCCGGGGCAGCGCCCGCACGTTGCGTTCGATGGTGCGGAATTGCCGCCCAAGCTGGCGCGCACGCGTCATCGCGAAGAATGGAGTGAGTAGTTGCATGAAGCCCCTTCGATGCCCGAATCCGCCGAGCTGAAGCCGGCAAGTCACGATCGTAGCGAGCCGGTCACATTGTTTGCGCCGAGAACGTCACAAAACGGCTGATCCGACTAGTCGCACCGTCCGATGCGCTGACCGACCATCACTGGTTGCGTGGGCTGTAGCGCATCCAGTACGGCGATGTCTTCGGGCAGCAGCAGGATCACCGTTGAGCCCATGTTGAAGCGGGCCATTTCGGCGAAGCGCTCCAGCGTGATCTGCTGCCCCTCGAACGA
>JBDTZX010000464.1:0-2680 GCA_040004895.1 Rhodanobacter sp.
CAGATGGTCAGCGACATCGCCGCGGCCTATGGCCGTCACGCCACGCTGGGTCGCGAACAGATGCTCTGGTGCCTGTTCCGGCATACCGCAGCGCAGGCGTTTCGCGATCTGGTCGTGCGCATGGGCGATCGGCTGGTGTTCCGACGCATGTCGCACGGCATCGCCCAGCGCGTAGCCAGGCAGATCGGCGTGAAGCTCACCCAGCGCACGGTCAGCGAGGGCATTTCGCGCTGGCTGCCGGTGATTGGCGCGCTCGGCGTCGGCGCATATGCGTATTACGACACCGGACAGGTGGTGAGCACGGCCATCGCGCTGTTCAGTGGCGAGATGGCGATCGAGGACGATCCGGACCAGTTCGCGGAAACGCGCGCCGCCAGACCAGCACCGGCACCGGCCAAAAACCCGTCAGCCGCTCGCCGCGCGGTCGGCAAGCTGGTCGACAAGGCGGTGGCCGGCGCCGCCGGCAAGATTGCACGCGAGGCCGGCAAAATTGCCGCGAAGAAGGCAACCAGAGCCAAGCCGAAACCCAGGGCCAAGCCAAAATCGAGTTGAGCGCAACGGGAACCTGGCGCGGGTGGACGCTGGAACAACGATGCGTGACGCACCGGACCCATTGCGGCAAGCTGTGCGCTGAAACCTCGTCGGAGCCCGCGCATGACGCCACAGCATGATCGCCCCGTTGCGCTGATCACCGGTGCCGCACAACGGGTGGGTGCGGTGACGACGCGCACACTGCATGCCGCCGGTTACGACGTGGCGCTGCACTACCGCCATTCGTCCGATGCCGCACGCGAACTCGTCTTCGATCTCGAGCGGCAACGCTCGGGCAGCACCCTGCTGCTGCAGGCGGATCTCGCGGAGCTGGACGCACTGCCGGATCTGATCGCGCAACTGCTGGCGCACTATGGCCGTCTGGATGCCCTGGTCAACAACGCATCGGCCTTCTATCCGACGCCGCTCGGCAGCGCCACGTCGGCACAATGGAACGAGCTGTTCGCATCCAATGCACAGGCGCCGTTCTTTCTCAGCCAGGCCGCGATTCCGGCCTTGCGCAAGGCACGCGGCGGCATCGTCAACATGCTCGACATCTACGCCGAGCGACCACTGGCGCAGCATGCGCTGTACTGCATGGCGAAAGCCGCATTGGCGGCGATGACACGTTCGCTGGCGTTGGAACTGGGGCCGCACATACGCGTCAACGGCGTGGCACCGGGTGCCGTGATGTGGCCCAGCGACGGCAAGACCTATGACGACCGCAAAGCCCTGCTGGAACGCACGCCGTTGCAGCGTGCCGGAAATCCGGAAGACGTCGCCGGGGCAGTGCTGTGGTTGCTGCGTGACGCCCCGTTCGTGACCGGCCAGATCATCCGGGTGGATGGTGGCCGCACGCTTTCGGTATGAGCGGCCACGCTCCCTCGCACGCGCGAGGGAGCGTCCGACGACCTATTTCTTCTTGGTGCGGAACGCCTGCTCCAGCATCAACTGGTCGAAGCCCACGCTGGTATCGCCATTTTCCGCGAAGCGATACAGCGCCGCCGAATAGATTCCCTGCAGCGACGACTGGATCAATGCCAGCAGCACGAATCCGGTCACGACCAGCGCGGACACGATGACCACCGCCACGATCGAATGCAGCGCGAGCGCGCCGCCGATCAGCAGTGCTGCAACGAGGATCGCCAGCACCATCACCAGCGTGAACACCACGCCGATGCCGCCATTGCCGATCAGGTTCTCGCCCCAGCTGCGCTTGAGCAGTTCCACGCTGCGCTTGACCGCATCGACCGGCCCCACGTCTTCACTGGCGATCAGCGGCACCACCAGGAAGGTGGCCACGGTCCAGGCCAGTCCCAGAAAACCGATCACCAGCCGCCCGATCAGCCCGAGCCGCTCCTGGATCATCCGCAGCACCAGGCCCACCGTCGCGGCGATCAGCGCATAGCCGATGATGTTGCCCAGCCTCGAACGCGCCAGCGCAAAACCCGCCGCCACGCTGGTCGGCTCGCCGCGAAGATGCATCAGAGCCACGCCGGTCAGCGCGGTCTGGAAGAAGATGATCACCGTGTACTGCACCAGGTAGAACGCGAACATCAGCAGGTACGAACCCACCGACATCCGCTGATGGATATCCTCGCCGGCGTGTTCGCCGCCGGTCATCATCAGCGCCACCGGAATCAGGAAGCTGGCCGCCACCAGCAGCGTGCAAAGGCCCGACAGCAGCGGGAACAGCAGCAGTGACTTGTCAGATCGCAATACCGCCGCACTCGCCTTCATCAACGCCCAGCTACGCGCAAATTTTCCTGCCATGCCTGTTTCTCCCCGTTTGAGTCAGAGCGTTTTAGCACCGATTTCCCCATCACGACAGTGACCGGCATTGCTGCGGGTCCGATCCGGACACGTTCCCTGCAATGACCCCGTACCTCCATCGGAACGCCTCCCTCGCTTGCTGCTTCGAAATCATGATTATTGTTCGGGTCGACCAGAAGGAAACGGATGGCGCGCATCTCATCCGGCTTGCTCTCAACCGCGCCGTGAAGCTCGTCCAGCGCGGAGAGTGCTGCCGTCGCCGTCGCGAAGGTCGGAACCGCGGATTTGTGCCCGGGTATTCAGGAGCGGCTTGATGCCCACCCGTTGCTGGCGGACATTCACCGAATCCTTCAGCAGGAATTCGGGAAATACCCTG
>JBDTZX010000012.1:0-8964 GCA_040004895.1 Rhodanobacter sp.
GCCTTCGCCAGCGCGCCGGCGGAGCCGTAATGCATGTACAGGTCGTAGTCGTCGTGGAAGCTGGTCCACCACTTGATGCTGTTGTCGCGGCTGCCGGTCTGTTCGTAGACGTAGGCGAGATTCTGCTGGCGGAACGCGCCGTTGTGGAACCAGTCGTCGCCCATCCAGCCGTCGACCATCGGGTTCATCGGCACCGACACTTTGAGCGCCGGGTGCGGGTTGACCAGCGCCATCAGCGGCTCGAAGCCGTCGTAGGAAATGCCCAGCGTGCCGACCTTGCCATTCGACTCGGGCACGTTCTTGACCAGCCAGTCGATGGTGTCGTACGTGTCCGTCGCATCGTCCACCGGGGTCGGATTGAGTGGACCATGCACCGGCCGGTTCATCACGTAATCGCCTTCGGAGCCGTACTTGCCGCGCACGTCCTGGATCACCCGGATATAGCCATCCTCGATGATCACGTCGGTGGCGTTGTCGTAACCCTGCAGCATCGGGCCCATGTGCCCGCTCGGCGTGTGCGTGGTCAGCGCCTTGGCGTCGTACGGTGTCCGTGTGAGCAGGATGCCGGCGTGATGCGCAGCTTTCGGCAGCATGATCACGGTGTGCAGTTTCACGCCGTCGCGCATCGGGATCATCACGTCGCGCAGCACGTAGTCGAAACTGTCGCTGGCCGGCACGAACTTCGTCGGCGTCTCGCTGGGATAGTCCGGGTACTTCGCCTGCGGCGTGTCCGTGGCCTGTAACAGGCCGCTCGTCACGAGCAGCAATGCGAACAGCGCCGGTTTGAACCCGGCAACGATACGACTCGACGTCATGGTGATTCCCTGGAGTGGACAGCCGGTCTAGCGTAGCGCAACCCGCCAGGCATCGAGCGTGGACGCGATCCTCCGATGGCGGCAGAAAGTTTTGCCGGAGCGCAAAGTTGGCAAGCCTGTTGCATTACCTCTTCCATGACCGACCATGCCTACGACATCACGCACCTGCTTGAATCCGAACTGGCCAAGATCGACGCGCCGGAACTTCGTATCGTCCGAACGCCGCCGCCCAGGCCAGCCGCGCCGGTGGCATCAGCCATTGCCGGTGTCGCCGCGGCGCAGGAAGCGCTGGCGCGGGAGCTGATGCTGGCATCCGACGTTCACGAAGCGCTGATCCAGCAGTATCTGCGGATCAGCAGCAACGGGATCGGGGATGCTTTCGGACACTGATGAAGCGGTCGTCCGCGGTGATGACGCCGTTGAACCATAGGTGACCCGCTTCGACACATGACACTGACGTTCTTGAACGTCGTCACTGACGCTCTGGCTGGCATCTCGGATCTCGCCGGACCGCGCAATGAAAAGCCCGGATTGCTCCGGGCTTTTTTGCATTCAGGTGATGACCGGCGCCCTCAGGCGATCGCGGGCAGCGTCTCCACGCCGGCTTCGATCGCGGCCTGGTGAGTCAGGCAGCGTGGCAGGATGCGTGCGAAGTAGAACGCGGCGGTGTCGCGCTTGGCCTGCTTGAACGCAGCTGACTGGTTGCCGCTGCTGGCGGCGGCCACGCTGCGTGCCCACAGGTAGGCGAGGGCGACATAGCCGGAGTAATACAGATAGTCGACGGCGGCGGCACCGAGCTCTTCCGGGTTGGCCTGTGCGCGTTGCGCCAGCGCCATGGTGGTGTCGCCCCAGGCCTTGGTATAGACGGCCAATGGACCAATCAAGGCGCGCAGTGATTCGTCATGCGCATGCTGCTGGCAGAATACGCTGATCTCTTCGAGGAAGTGCTTCAGGCCGACACCCTGCAGCTGCAGGATCTTTCGCCCGAGCAGGTCTGCCGCCTGGATGCCGGTGGTGCCTTCGTACAACGTGATGATGCGGGCATCGCGCACGAACTGCTCCATGCCGTTCTCGGCGATGTAGCCGTGGCCGCCGTAGATCTGCAGTGCTTCCTTGGTGCACTCCTGCGCCAGTTCGGTGACCACGCCCTTGGCGATCGGAATCAGGAACGCGACCAGTTCGCCGGCCTTCGTTCGTGCCTCTTCATCGTGGCTGCGCGATTCGATGTCGGTCTGCAAGGCGGTGTACAGCACCAGCGCGCGCGAGCCTTCGACGAAGGCGCGCTGGGTCAGCAGCATGCGCCGCACGTCCGGCTGCACCAGCAGGTTGTCGGCCGGCTTGTCGGGGAATTTCGGACCGGACAACGAACGCGACTGCAGCCGGTCGCGTGCATAATTGAGGCTGTTCTGCAGCGCGCGCTCGGCCAGCGCCAGGCCCTGCACGCCGACCGACAGGCGCGCCGCATTCATCATGGTGAACATCGCCATCAGACCCTTGTTCGGCTGGCCGATCAAATAGCCCTCGGCGCCGTCGAGGTTGATCACGCAGGTGGAGCAGGCGTGAATACCCATCTTGTGCTCGATCGCGCCGGCGGCCACATGGTTGCGCTCGCCCAGCGAACCATCCTCGTTGACCTTGAACTTGGGCACGATGAACATCGAGATGCCGCGGCTGCCGGCGGGTGCGTCGGGCAGGCGCGCCAGCACCAGGTGCACGATGTTCTCGGTGAGATCGTGCTCGCCGGCGCTGATGAAGATCTTGGTGCCGCTGATCTTGTACGCCTTGTCACCGGCGGGTTCCGCGCGAGTCTTCAGCAGGCCGAGGTCGGAGCCGGCCTGCGGCTCGGTCAGGCACATGGTGCCGGTCCAGCGCCCTGCGATGATCGGTTTCATGAAGCGCTCGCGCTGCCATTCCTCGCCGTGCATCTCCATCGCGTGGGTGGCACCTTCGGACAGCAGCGGATACAGGCTCCAGGCGAGGTTGCCGGACTGGAAAATCTCGGTGGTCGCGGTGCCGAGCACGCCAGGCAGCGCCTGGCCGCCGTATTTTTCCGGATTGGTCAGGCCGGTCCAGCCGCCATCGGCGAACTGCTTGAACGCCTCCTTGAACCCCCTCGGCGTGGTCACCGTCTGGGTGGCCTTGTCGTAGTGGCAACCTTCCTCGTCGGCGGGACCGTTGGTCGGCGCCAGGAGCTGTTCGCTCAAGCGGCCGGCTTCCTCCAGCACCGCATCGAGCAGGTCACGCGTATGCGCTTCGCCGCCCTGCAGCGAGGTCAGTGTCTTCTCGGCCTCCAGCACATCGAACAGGGTGAAACGCAGATCGTCGAGAGGAGCCTTGTATGCGGTCATGTGGATTCCTTGATGGGATGCGTCAGCGGTAGGTGTCGGGAATGCCGGGCACCGGCGAGAGGTAGTCGCTGCCACTGAAGTCGAAGTCGCGTTGCAGTTTTTCCTGTTCGGGCCTGGCACTGGCACTGCCACTGACGCGGTACGCCAGCGAACCGGCGCTGCCCTTGGCGGCGATCGTCTTGAGTGCCCTGGACATCGCTTCGGTGGGCAGTACATCCAGTTCGATCACGTCACCCGCCAGGGTCGGGATGTCGCGCACGAATTTTGCGTGCAGGCGAACCGGCACCTGCTCGGCCACCTGCAGCTGGCCTTCCAGCGAGCGAAAATCCATCTCGCCGTAACTGTTGTTCTGGATGCGCAGAGTCAAACGCCACTGGCCGTTGGCAAGCACCTTGAGTTGCTGCACGGTGACGTTGGGCGGGAACACGCTTTTCTTCGGCGGCCCGCACGCCGTCAGGCCGATCGTCAGCACGCCGACCACCAGCAGGACGGGAAGGATCCGGCGCAACAGGCTCATGTCGGCTCTCCAAACGATCGTTTGAACGTCGATTCTAACCGCGATTGGGGCTAGGTTTGGAAGTGCCTGGGCATCGCGCTGCGCAAGCCGTGGCAAGCGCGGCATCCTGGCCAGATCACGATGACGGGTGCGCGAGTCTGTGCCAGTCAACGCGGCGGGTTGCGTCGATTGAGTGAAGTCGGCGATTGCGGTATGACCTGCGAGGTTTCGCGGGTCACCGCAAACAGGCATCATTCTCTTTTTACGCGCAGGGTTTCACCTCATGTCACGACGTTTTGCTGCCCGCCGCTCGCCGATCCACGGCAACGGCGTCTTCGCCACCGCACCGATCGCCAAGGGCGAGGAGATCATCGAGTACAAGGGCACGCTGCGGACCCATGACGAGACCGACCAGCTCTACGGCGACGGCGGCGAAACCGGCCACACGTTCCTGTTCACGCTCAACGACGAGTACATTGTCGACGCCAACGAAAAAGGCAACAGCGCGCGCTGGATCAATCACAGCTGCGCGCCGAACTGCCGCGCCGTGATCGAGGAAAGCGCAAATGGCAATCCGCGCCGCGACAAGGTCAAGATCGAGGCGATCCGCAACATCAAGGCCGGTGAGGAACTCACCTACAACTACGGCATCGTGCTCGAAGTGCCGCACACCGCGCGCATGAAAAAGCTGTGGCAGTGCCTGTGCGGATCACCGAAGTGCACCGGCACGCTGCTGCAGCCCAGGAGCTGAGCAAAACCGCGCAGTGTCGGCGAGCTGCGTATCGCGTGGCTCACACCTGGAATGCCATCGTCGCCTGCACCGCACGTTTCCAGCCGGCGTACAACGCTTCGCGCTGGTCGCGCGACATCGATGGTTCGAAGCGCCGGTCAAGCGCCCACTGGCTGGCAATCTCCGCACGGCTGGACCAGAAGCCGGTAGCGAGTCCCGCCAGATAGGCTGCGCCGAGCGCGGTGGTCTCGGCCACTTTCGGCCGCAGCAACGGCACGCCGAGCAGGTCGCTCTGGAATTGCGCCAGGAAATCATTGGCGATGGCGCCGCCGTCGGCACGCAGCTCGGTCAGCTCGATGCCGGAATCGGACTGCATCGCCTGCAGCACGTCGCGAGTCTGGTAGGCGATCGATTCGAGCGCGGCGCGCACCAGGTGCTCCCTGCGGGTGCCGCGCGTGAGCCCGAACATCGCCCCACGCACATCGCTGCGCCAGTACGGCGCGCCGAGGCCGACAAAGGCGGGCACCACGTATACGCCGCCGTTGTCGTCGACCGCTTCCGCGAAGGTCTGCGAGTGGTCGGCATGCTCCAGCAGGTGCAGGCCATCGCGCAGCCATTGCACTACCGACCCTGCCACGAAGATCGAGCCTTCCAGTGCGTACTCGACGCTGCCGTCGATGCCCCAGGCAATCGTGGTGAGCAGGCCGTTCTTCGATGCCACCGCCTTGTTGCCGGTGTTCATCAGCATGAAGCAGCCGGTGCCATAGGTGTTCTTGGCCATGCCCGGCTCGAAGCACGCCTGACCGAACAGCGCAGCCTGCTGGTCGCCGGCGACACCGGCGATCGGTACCTCGTGGCCGAAGAAATACTGCGGCACGGTGTGGCCATAAACCTCGCTGCTCGATTTCACCGTCGGCAGCATCGCCTTCGGAACGTCCAGCATCGCCAGCAGTTCGTCGTCCCAGCAGTGCGCGTGGATGTCGTACATCAGCGTGCGCGAGGCGTTGCTGATGTCGGTGACATGGACGGCGCCACCAGTGAGGTTCCAGATCAGCCAGCTGTCGATGGTGCCGAACAGCAGCTCGCCCCTGCGTGCCCGTTCGCGCGCGCCGTCGACGCGATCGAGGATCCACTTGACCTTGGTGCCGGAAAAGTACGCATCGATCAGCAGGCCGGTTTTCGCGCGCACCATCGGTTCGTGGCCGGCTGCTTTCAGTTCGTCGCAGATCACGCGCGTCTGCCGCGACTGCCAGACGATCGCGTTGTGGACCGGCTGGCCGCTTGCCTTGTCCCACACCACCGTGGTCTCGCGCTGATTGGTGATGCCGATACCGGCGATCGCCGAAGCGTCGATCTGCGCGTTGTGCATCGCCTCGGTGATGGTGGTGAGCACGCTGGTCATGATTTCGCGCGGGTTGTGCTCGACCCAGCCCGGTTGCGGAAAAAGCTGCGCGAACTCGCGCTGCGCCATGCCGGCGACGGCGCCGCTGCGATCGAACAGCATCGCGCGCGAACTGGTGGTGCCCTGGTCGATCGCCAGGATGTACTGCTTGTCGCTCATGCCGGCACCGTTGCGAAGATATCGAGGCCGGGCTGCACAGTCACGGCGAGAAAGGCTTCCAGCCGTGCAACGTCATCGGCGCTGACGTGCAGGCCGAGCTTGCTGCGACGCCACAGCACGTCGTCGGCTTCGCTTGCCCACTCGTGTGTGCGCAGGTAGGTCACTTCCGCCGCGTACAGGTCCGCGCCGAAATGCGCACCGAGGTCGTGCAACGATTCGGCGTTTCCGAGCACATCGCGACTGCGCGTGCCGTAGGTGTGCACCAGTCGCCATGCCATTGGCGGCGGCAGCCATGGATACTCGTTCTGCAGCTCCAGCTGCAGCGCGTCGAGGTCCGCTCGTTCGCCGCCGGGCAGGGGATGGCCAGCAGCCGTCCACGCCTCGGAGCGCGTCGGCAGCAGCGCCGCCAACCGGTCGACGGCTTCCTCGGCCAGAATGCGGAAGGTGGTCAGCTTGCCGCCGAACACATTGAGCAGCGGTGCGCCCAGCGTATCCAGTTCCAGCAGGTAATCGCGGGTCACTTCCGAGGCATTGTTTTCCTGGTCGTCGACCAGCGGGCGCACGCCGCTGTAGTCCCAGATCACGTCGGCAGGAACGATGGATCGCTTGAAATAGCGATTGACCGCATCGCACAGATAACGTGTTTCCGCCGCGTCGATGTGCGGTGAGGACGGATCGCCGGTGTACTCGCCGTCAGTGGTGCCGATCAGGGTGAAGTCGTGTTCATAGGGAATGGCGAACACGATGCGCCGGTCCGGCTCCTGAAAAATGTATGCGTAGCGATGCTCGAACAGCCGCGGCACTACGAGGTGGCTGCCCTTGATCAGCCGCAGCGCATGGTCGTGCCCGACCCTGGCAACCTGATCGAGAAACTGCACCGCCCAGGGGCCGGTGGCATTTACCAGCGCGGCGGCCCGGATCGTGTGCGTACTGCCGTCGTTCGATACGAGTTGCGCTGTCCAGCCATCGGCATCACGCGCGGCGCTGACGCATGACGTGTGCGGAAGAATCGTCGCGCCGCGCTGCGCGGCGTCCATCGCGTTGAGCACCACCAGCCGCGCATCCTGCACCCAGGCATCGGAATAGACGAAGCCGGTGTGGAATTCGTCGCGCAGCGGCTGCCCCGCGATGTGCTTGCGCAGCGACACGCGGCGCGAACCCGGCAAGGTGCGACGACCGCGGCCGAGGTGGTCGTAGAGAAACAGCCCGATGCGGATCATCCACGCCGGTCGCAGGGTCGACTGGTGCGGCAGCACGAAGCGCAGCGGCCAGATGATGTGCGGCGCAGCCTTCAGCAATACCTCGCGTTCGGCCAGCGCCTTGCCGACCAGCGCGAACTCGAACTGCTCCAGGTAACGCAAGCCACCGTGGATCAGCTTGGTGCTTGCACTGGAGGTGTGCGCGGCCAGGTCGTCGCGCTCACACAGGCACACCGACAAGCCGCGCCCGGCTGCATCACGCGCGATGCCCGCACCGTTGATGCCGCCACCCACCACCAGCAGGTCGAAACTGTCTGCCATCACCGTTCCCGTGCATGCGTCGACGGCGATGGTATCAATCCTCCTCCGCGTGCGGCTTCCATGCCTCGCTGAGGTGCTTCTGCACGTTCGGCGGCACCGGCTCGTAGTGGCTGAGGTCGAGGCTGTAGCGGCCGCGGCCGCCGGTCATCGATTTCAGTTCGGTCGGATAGTCGATCAGCTCGGCCAGCGGGGCCTGCGCCTTGATCACCAGCTCGCCGCCACGCTGCGAATCGGTACCCAGGATGCGCGCGCGCTTGCCGGCGAGACCGCCGGTGACATCGCCGACGTTGTGCTCGGGAATCGCCACCTCGACGTTGACGATCGGCTCCAGCACGACCGGTCGGGCCTTGACCACCGCATCGAGAAACGCCTTCCTGCCGGCGCTGACGAAGGCGACTTCCTTCGAGTCGACCGCATGGTGCTTGCCGTCGTACACAGTCACGCGCAGGTCCTGCAGCGGGAAGCCGGCGACCGCGCCGTGCTCCATCGCCTGACGCACGCCTTTCTCGATCGCCGGCAGGAACTGGCCGGGGATCACGCCGCCCTTCACCGCGTCCACGAATTCGAAACCGGCGCCGCGATCAAGCGGTTCCACGCGCAGGAACACTTCGCCGAACTGGCCGGCTCCGCCGGACTGTTTCTTGTGCCGGTGATGGCCTTCGGCATCGCCGGCGATGGTCTCGCGATAGGCAATGCGTGGCGGCTGCGTGGTCACCTCGACCGCGTAACGCTCGCGCATGCGTTCCAGCATGATTTTCAGATGCAGTTCGGACAGTCCGCGCGCCACCGTCTGGTTGAGATCCTTGTGATGTTCGACGCGGAAGCAAGGGTCTTCCTCGGCCAGTCGCGCCAGCGCATGCGAGAGCTTCTGCTCGTTGCCGCGATGCGAGGATTCCAGCGCCAGCCCGTACATCGGTGCGGGATACGCCAGCGGTGCCAGCGCGATCCGGTCCTCGTCGTGCGAATCGTGCAGCACCGCGTCGAAATGGATGTCCTCGACCTTCGCCACGGCGACGATGTCACCCGGAATCGCGACCTCGATTTCCCGGTGCGTCCTGCCCTGCAGACGGAACAGGTGACTGACCTTGAATGGCTTGCGGCCATCGTCGACCAGCAGCTGGCTGTCGCGGTGGATCGTGCCCTGCCACACGCGGAACACCGCCAGCTTGCCGACGAACGGATCGTTGACGATCTTGAACACGTCGGCGATCACATGCCGCGACGGGTCGGCGTGGATTTCCAGCGGGGCACCGTCGCTGCGCACGAACGGCGGCGGATTTCCTTCGGCCGGATTCGGCAACAGCCGCTCGGCCGCATCCAGAAATTCGCTGACGCCCGCGCCGGTACGCGCGCTGACGAAGCAGATCGGCACCAGGTGGCCTTCGCGCAGGCACTGCTCGAACGCGTCGTGCAATTGCTGCGGGGTCAGCGCGTCCTCGCCGGCATCGAGATAGGTACCCATCACGCTTTCGTTGACCTCGACCACCTGATCGA
>JBDTZX010000240.1:0-2676 GCA_040004895.1 Rhodanobacter sp.
CCATTCGGCCGGATCGATGTGACCGTCGACGTCGATGGTCAGCGCCGGTGCTGCGGGCGCGGCAAGCATCAGCGCCAGCACCGACCAGGCACGGCGACGGCGGCGGATGGCGGCACGGAGACGGGCAGAATGCGGCATGCGGATCGACAGCGGAGAGAAGGCCGTGCAGCTTAAGCGAGACCGCTGCCGTCGCCGACTGGCGAAAGTCATGCCCCTCGTCGTGTGCCGGTCCGCAGCAGTGCCCGATCGGCACTGGCCTCGCACCGCATGGCGGCCTAGAGTGCGGCGATCGATCAGTCAGGCGGAGGAACGACACCGATGAAAATCATGCAGACATGGGTGGCCATCGCCGCCGCACTGATGCTGGGTCATGCAACCGCGCAACCGGCATCGCCCGCCGCGGCCCCAGCGACCGACCAGGCTTTCATGCAGCTGGCGAACAGCTATCTCGACAGCTACTACTTCCCTGCCAACCCGAGTCTGGCCACCGTCGACGGCGTGCATGCCCATGACAACCAGCTGGAAGACTATTCGCGCGCCGGCATCGACGCCAATATCCGGACGCTGCAACAGTGGGAAGCGCGCGTGGCGGCAGCGAGCCCGGCATCGCTCGGCGAGCGCGTGCGTGGCGATCGCGATCTGGTGCTCAACAACATCCGCAGCACGTTGCTGACGCTGCAGACGATCCGGCCGTGGCAGAAGAACCCGGATACCTATTCCAGCGGCATCACCAGCAGCGCGTTCTCGCTGATGGAACGCAAGTTCGCTCCGCCGGAAATCCGCCTGCGCGCACTGATCGCCCGCGAGAAGCTGATGCCGGCCGCGCTCACCGAAGCACATGCCAATCTCGACAACCCGCCGCAGATCTACACGCAGATCGCACTGGAGCAATTGCCCGGGCTGGTGCACTTTTTCCAGAACGACGTGCCCGCCGCATTCACCGACGTCACCGATGCCGATCTGAAGAAGCAGTTCGACGCCAGCAACGCCGCCGTGATCAAGGCGCTGCAGGACTATCAGGCGTGGCTGCAGAAAGATGTGCTGCCGCGCTCGCACGGCGATTTCCAGATCGGCGCCGCCGCGTTCCGCGACAAGCTCAAGTACGACGAGATGGTCACGCTGCCGCTGGACAAGCTGATCGCCATCGACATGGCCAACATGCGCGATAACCAGCGCCAGTTCGCCAAGGTGGCCAAGCAGCTCGATCCGACCAAGACGCCGCGCCAGGTGCTGGCGGAACTGGGCTCGGACTATCCGCCACCGGACAAGATCCTCGACACCTTCCGCAATACCTTCGACCATCTGGTTGCCTTCATCAAGCAGAAGCAGATCATCGCGATCCCGTCGGACGTGCGGCCGATCGTCGAGGAAACGCCGCCGTTCATGCGCGCCACCACGTTCGCCTCGATGGACACGCCCGGACCGTACGAGAAGGTCGCCAAGGAGGCGTACTTCAACGTCACCCTGCCCGAGCCCGGCTGGGACAAGCAGCGCACGCAGGAATTCATGGCGCAGTTCAGCTATCCGGTGATCAGCAGCATCGCCGCGCATGAAGCCTATCCCGGCCACTACATCCAGTTTTTGTGGATGCATCGTCTGGACGACCCGGTACGCAAGGTGCTGGGCGCCAACACCAACGTGGAAGGCTGGGCGCATTATTGCGAACAGATGATGCTGGACGAAGGCCTGGCGCAATTCGAGTTTCCCGGCGACAAGCGCCAGCAACTGTTGTTGCGCCTGGGCCAGTTGCAGGATGCGCTGCTGCGCAACGCCCGCTTCGTGGTCGGGATCAAGCTGCATACGGGCCAGATGACGATGCCGCAAGCGATCGATTTTTTCGCCAGCGAAGGCTACCAGTCGCGTGCGGTCGGCGAGGTCGAGACCAAGCGCGGCACCTCCGATCCGACCTATCTCTACTACACGCTGGGCAAGTTGCAGATCCTGAAACTTCGTGCCGACCTGCAAGCGAAACAGGGCAAGGATTTCGATCTGCTGACGTTCCACAATGCGTTCATGCAGCAGGGCTTCGCGCCGATCCGCATCGTGCGCAAGGCGATGCTGCACGACGACTCACCGACCTTGTAGAAAAGGCAGCCGACTGTGCTGCGCAGGAGGGCATCATGACCACGCGCCGACTTGCCGTGCTGTTCGATGGCACCTGGAACAAACCCGAATCCAACACCAACGTGGAACGCCTGCGCCAGCTGATCGCCACTCGCGATGGAAACGGCATCGAGCAGATCGTCAACTACCTGCCCGGCGTGGGCGTCTCGCCCGGTATCACCCACCTGCTCGGCGGCGCCTTCGGCTATGGGCTGTCGGGCAACGTGCTGGATGGCTATCGCTGGCTGTGCGATGTGTGGCAACCGGGCGACGACATCTTCCTGTTCGGCTTCAGTCGAGGCGCGTATACCGCGCGCAGCCTGGGCGGGCTGATCCGCAAATGCGGCCTGCTCACGCACGCTGCCGGCGCCACGACCGCGAAGGACACGCTGTCGGCGGCCTACGACCTGTATCGGGATACCGCCAGCAAACCGGACGACCCTGTCGCGGTGGCATTTCGCGCCGCCCATTCGATCGAGGTGGACATCCATTTCGTCGGCGTATGGGACACCGTCGGTTCGCTCGGCATCCCCGATACCGCGTCGTGGTTTCCATATGCCCGCGCGCGCTACC
>JBDTZX010000502.1:0-2652 GCA_040004895.1 Rhodanobacter sp.
CTGAAACTGTTTGCGCAGAACTTACTGAAGCAGCGCGTTGACCGTTTCCAGATCCTTCATGGCAATGGTTCCGGCCGTCTGCTTGAGCAGCAACTGGTTGAGGATGAACTGATGCCGGGCCTGCGAGTAGCTGCTCTCCGACGAGGTCAGTGTCTGGATCGACAGCAGCACATCGGTGATGGTCTTGGTGCCGACGCTGAATCCGGCGCGCGTTGCATCAAGCGCTTTCTGGCCGGCGTCCACGGAAGCCTTGCCTGACTCCACCTCGCTGATGCCCGAGATCACCGACCGGTAATAGTTGAGCGTGTCGCGAACGACCTGGCGACGCTCGGATTCCATCGAATCCTGTGCCGCATCGCGATCGTAGATCGACTGACGCACGCGCGACTGGGTACCGCCGCCGGCAAAAATCGGTACGGACAGGGTCACGCCGATGGTGTTTCCATAGCGACCATTGCCGGAGTAGGACGAGCCGCCATTTTCGCTCCAGTCGGAACTCTTGCCGCGGCTCAACGACGCGTTGATCGTCGGCAGATGGCCGGCGCGTGCTGCGGTGATGTTGTGCTCGGCGGTTTCAACGTTGTATTTCTGCGAGATCAGCGTCGGGTTGTATTTCATCGCATCCTGCACCCAGGCATTGGAGTCGGCCGGAGCGGGCGGATCCATCGGCAGCTCCTCGCGCAGCGGCTTGAGATCGCTGGTCGGTGTAGCGGTGATCTGGGTCAATGCTTCCTTGGCGTCGTCAAGCGTGTTCTGGGCGGTGATGGTTTGCGACTTCGCCGCTTCGTAATAGGCCTTGGCCTGGTAGACATCGGTGATCGCCGAAAGACCGACCTTGAAGCGCTGATCCGACTGCTCGTACTGCTTTCTGTAAGCGTCTTCGTTGGCCTTGGCAAACTTCAGCTGGTCCTCGCTGGTCAGCACCCCGAAATACGCCGTAGCCACCCGAACGTAGAGGGTCTGGGATGCTGCGTTGTAGAGCTCGTCCTGCGCGCTGGCCTGCGAATGCGCGGCCTTGAGGTCGGCGTACTTGCTGAAGTCGAAAATGGTCTGGGTCAGCGTGGCCGACAATGTGCGCTGGCGCTGATGGCCGCTGGCTGCAAGGGAATTGTCGGATGCCAGCGGACCGGTACAGGCGTATGTTCCAGTGCCCGCAGCGATACCGCTGCACAGGTACTCATTGCCCGACGTCCCCAGGTTGCTCTGGCTGGACGTTCCCGACCCGCTGCTCTGGCTCAATCCGTAGCTTGCCGATATCTGCGGCAGCAACAACGCACGGGCCTGATTCACGCCTTCGCCGGTGGCGAGTCGGGTGGCATCGGCCTGCGAAAGCACGGGGTCATTGGCGCGCGCGCTGTGATACGCGTCGAGCAGGTCCTCGCCATGACCCGGCAGCGAAACGACGGCGAGTGCCAGGGCCAGGGTGAGCAGCTTAAAACGCATGGGTTGCCTCGTGGGGATCATTCGGGGACGTCATCAGAAAATGAAACGCTGTGGCGGTTCGGCGTGAGTGAGATAGGGCAGGTCGGTTTCGAACAGGACTTCTTCGCGGTAACGGCCGCTGCCTTCGTGAGTCAGCAAGGTGGCGTGCTGCACCGGCGACTGCCCGCGCACGACCAGCGCGCGGGCAGCCGGTTTGAGCCACGTCAGCCAGTGTTGCGGAATTTCGAAGACCGCACCGGTGACCACCAGCGCGTCGAACAGGCCGTCTGGCTGCCAGTCGCCGACGGCTTCACCGGTGGCCAGTGCCACGTTGGTGACGCCCGCATGCTGGAGTCTTTGCGACGCTGCGGTGATGAAATCGGCATGCAGATCCACACTGGTCACATGTGCCGACAGGCCGGCCAGGCAGGCGGTGAGAAAGCCGGAACCGGTCCCGATCTCCAGCACCCGATCGGTGGGTTGCAGCTCCAGGGCCTGCAGCACGCGGCCCTCCACCACCGGTTTCATCATCACTTCGCCGTGGCCCAACGGCAGGCACAGGTCGGCGAAGGCAATCTGGCGGTGCGCGATGTCGACAAAATCCTCGCGATGCACACGTCCGATGACATCCAGCACGCGTGCGTTCAGGACCTCCCACGGGCGCACCTGGTTTTCCACCATGTTCAGCCGTGCCTGCTCGAAGTTCATCGCCATCTTGCTCATGTCCAGTGTGGATCGTTAAGGGTCAAAAAGGATAAGCGCTTGGCCACGTTCCGACAATGACAAGCCTGCCGGCTGCGGGGCTGGGCACGTAGTGCCGGAAGTCATCGCGGACGGCTGACGTAAGTCACCTGTTGAAGGGCATTGAAGGGATGAAGCTCTCGGACATGGCTCGCAGGAGCGGTTCTGGAAAATAAATGAACCGCCGCGTATAATAAAGCTCGTTATTCCCTATGTGAAGGTGCATTGCCGTGAGCGCGCAAGTCAGACCCCAGGGTCCCGGTCGTCCTAAGGACATGGAAAAGCGTGCGGCGATCCTGAGCGCGGCCAAGGCGCTGTTTATCCGCAACGCATTCGCCGGTACCAGCATGGACGCAATCGCGGCCGATGCCGGAGTGTCCAAACTTACCGTGTACAGCCACTTTGGCGACAAGGACAATCTGTTCCGCGAGGTGATTCGTTCGCGCATCCAGGATTTGTTGCCCGAAGAGACCTATTTCTTCGATCCAC
>JBDTZX010000104.1:0-28622 GCA_040004895.1 Rhodanobacter sp.
GATTGGCGTGGCTGTCGACACGATTCGGGCTGGCCGCGATCATCGGTGCCTTTCTAGCCGGCATGATCGCCTCGGAAACCCGCCAGCGCGACGACCTTGAACACAAGACGCTGCCGCTGCTTTCCTTCCTCACCCCGTTCTTTTTCGTGGTCACCGGTGCCAAGGTCAACCTGGCCGAACTGGCCAGCGCCGATGCCCTGAAGATGCTGGCGGCGGTTACCGTGATCGCGATCATCTCCAAACTGCTTGGCGGTTTTCTCGGTGCGCTGTCGCTGGGTCGCCGCAGCGCCACTATCGTCGGCTTCGGCATGGTGCCGCGCGGCGAGGTGGGCGTGGTGATCGCCAGCCTCGGTCTGGCCGCTGGCGTGTTCAGCGACCGGATCTACGCGATCATCGTGGCGATGTCGCTGCTGACGGCCATGGTCACGCCACCGGTACTGGCATGGCTGCTCCGACGCCCGGAGCCGGCGGGCTAAGGCACGCCTGCGCCTGCGCCGGAGGACTGATCTTTCCGGGGCGATCCGGCATATGCTGTGCCGTGTTGGAACAGCTTCGGGGGAAGACTCTTGTCCACCAACAAGACGGTGCTCATCATCGACGACGATGAGCTGGTACTGGAATCGATCGTGCTGCTGCTTTCGGTCGAGCCCGGTCTGGACACGATCCGCGCGCGCGGATCGGCGGACGCGCTGCACCACCTGAAGGGTTCCCGCCACATCGACGTGATCGTGGCCGACGTCATCCTGAGTGGCAGCATCAGCGGCCTCGATATCTGTGAGAAAGCGATCGAGCTGCATCCGGCGATTGCGGTCGTGGTGATCACCGCAGATCCGGAAACCCATCGCAGCGACGTCGCCACCCGCGGTGTCTTCCTGCGCAAGCCTTTCGGCGCGGCCCCGCTGCTGGCAGCAATCGCCCAGTCGCAGCAACAGATCCCAAGACCCGGGCACGAACACCGGTGATGGCCGGATCCGCTTTCGCGCTGGCAAGGCTGAGGCAGCCGGTTCGATGAAACGCATCCTGCTGTTCGTCCTGCTGCTGACCGGCGCCTGTTTCGTATCTGCCGCCCCGCAAAAATTCAGCGCCGTCTCCACCTTCGATGCGCCTGCCATTCAGGGCCGGCCGGTGAGCCTGAATGATCAGGGAAAGCTGTTGCCGTGGCCGAGTTCCGACGATATCGGCCGCTCATACGAGTCATATTTCATGACCCAGTGGAGCTACCTGCGTCAGCAATATCACGGAACGCGTTACTACTATTTCTACTGCTGCGTGGATTTCGACCGCACCACGTTCGAGACTATTCCGGACCGCCACTGGGCGAATTCCACCGGCTATCTGCGCGCGATGCTGCAGGGTTTCGTCGAGCACCTCTACCCCTATACGGGTGACCCGGAAACGATCCAGCTGCTCAAGGATTTCGTCGACTACGAATTGCAGCACGGCACCACGCCACGCGACTATGCGTGGAGCGGTGTGCCGTATGCGTCGGCCGATCCCGGCGCGGTGACCTATCGCGGCTGGAGTCAGCACGCGGTGGATTTCATCGAGCCGCCGATCATCGGTGAGGCCGGCTACGGCTATCTGCGCCTGTACGAGATGACCGGTGAAATCCGCTACCTGCAGGCAGCGCTGCGCTGCGCGGACGCACTGGTGAAAAACATTCGCCCGGGCGACGCCACCCATTCGCCGTGGGCGGTACGGGTCTTTGCGCGCAGCGGCAAGGTCGGACCCAAGGCGATGGGCGACTACTCGGCCAACATGATCGAACCGATCGCGTTGCTGGACGAACTGATCCGCCTGCAACTCGGCGACGTGGCCGGCTATCGGCGAACCCGCGAGCAGGCCTGGCAGTGGCTGCGCGCGTATCCGATGAAGACCAACGTGTGGGTGGGTTATTTCGAGGACGTCGCGCCGAACATGGAAAACATGAACAATGTGATCCCGCTGGAAACGGCGCGCTATTTGCTGCTGCATCCGGAAATGGATGCGCACTGGAAGACCGACGCTGCGCATATGATCGACTGGGTCAAGACCACGCCGCGCTGGCCGAAGTACCTGGTGCATGGCGCCACCGTCACCACCGAACAGGGCGACGGCAAGACCTTCTGCTGCGGCCAGCCCAACGACTGCTGCGACAGCCACACCGCGCGGCTGGCCGCCGTCGAAGCAATCTACTACTGGAAGACCGGCGACGAGAGGTACCGGGAAGCCGCGTTCCGTTCGTACAACTGGGTGACCTATCAGCAGGGATTTCCGCCCGCGGGCAAGGCGCCCTGGGGTCCGGGTCAATGGTGGTTCACCGACGAATTCGCCGACGGACCGCGACGGATGATGGACGGCATCTGGGCGGTGCCGATATGGGCGCCGGCGGGCGAATCACATTTCCTCGGATCCACTTCGGTCGTCACCCGGATCGCCTACGGCCGCGGCAGCGTCACTTATGTCACCTTCGATGCCGCCGCAGACGACGTACTGCGTCTGGATTTCACACCGACCACGGTGTCGGCAGACGGACGTCCGCTTGCGCCATCGACGACAAGCAGCTCGGCCGGCTATTCGTTCGATGCCGCCACGCAGGTGCTGCGCATCCACCACGTCGATGCGCGCACCATCAGCATTGAAGGTGACGGCGGCGCGGCGCCCTCGCAGAGCGTCAACTTCGATCAGCCACACTTGCCGGCGGCAACCGTGTTGCGCGGCGAGTATCCCGGCGACGTGATCGACTGGACTGGCGGCCAGTGGTACATCGGCGTTCCGGTCGGCCGGCTGGCCACGTTCAACCTCGGCGTGATGGATGCCCGCACGAACCACGCGTCGTTCCGCTTCGTTTCGCCGCGCGTCTTCACCGGCGCCACGATCTTCAACCGCGCCACGTCGGCGATCACGCTGATCGTCCGTTCGCCACCGAACGAGGAAGTGGCCCTGACGATTCCCGCCGGCGAACTGCGACGGCTACGCACGCAGTGGGGGGCGCGCAGTTCGACGGTACGGTTTGAATCAACCTCGGGCCTCACCCTCGGCAACCTGCGGTTCGACGATCTGGGCTACAACGAAAGCGCCACCGTTCCGCCGACATTCTCCGACACTCGCTGACCACGCGGCTTAACGTTTTCCACGCAAGCGCGCACAGATGCTTGCGCTGCATGCCAGGCAGCTGGCGCGCCACAGCGCAAATCATCGAGTTCCTGAACTGATCGACCGACATCCGGATAACCGCGATTTTCTCGCCGCCATTGTCAGCCTGGCCGACCAGCTGACGACCAAAGCCGAGCCGGACGATCACTCGTGGCTGCATGGGCAGATCGGCAATATTCTGGCGCGGCACGGCAAGCTGCACGAGGATCTTCTGCCACTGTCCACGCGGCAGTCACCCTGACGGACCGACCGCCTCGCGTTGTCGGGATGGATGCCGTGAGCGCGCGAACCCCCAGGCGCGCGGTCACGGTGAACACGATGCTCGATTCGCAGGCATACGCCACGCTGTATCAGCCGCGCGTGCCTGCCTACTCGTCATCCGCCGACAGACGCCCCGACCAGTGCTTCCCGCATGCCCAGAGCGCCCACTGCAGGAAGGCCACACAACCGATCAGCACCAGCACGCTGAAGGTCAGCGTCACCGATCGGCTCTCGCGGCCGAAGCTTGTATCCATGTCCAGCATGCCAATCATGTCGTTCTCCCCCGAATCGGCCCGACTGCATTCAGGGCGAAGCAGCGCCATGACGTGAACAGGCATCTGCATGGCTGCCGCCCGAACGGTGGCTGGCCGTGGTATGGCACGGGACAGCAACCTTCGCGGTTGTCGCATGCGCGGCCCGCGGGCCCGAAGGCTGCTTCTTTTCCGCGGCAGGAGCCGCGTCGACCCACTCGGTGGGGCTGATTGTGACGCTGTAGGCGCCCATGTCCTGCTTCGGCTTCACTTCATTGTCGGCCGCAAGCACGCTGTTGAGCCCCATCGCCATCGTGCAAAGGCATAACGCCAGACCAATTTGCTTGTACATGTCGTCCTCCCCTGTGTGTGGAAATATAAAAGCAAGATGCTTGCCAGCAATGGTCGGCGTTCGAAAACTGGTCTGTTTTGTCCCGGCGCGGGCAAATCCGCGGGCAGGATGACGGGGGTGTCGACAAGCTCGTTCCGGTCGTTGCAAAAAGATCCGAGGGAGGCCTGTGGGAAGAAAGAATGCCGTCAAGATGAGTTCGGCAGCCTGGAACTCGCAACACGGTTTGCTCAGGCGCTGACCACCATAAGATTGACGCTGATCCTTTTCAAAAATCGATCACATCCGTTGCGAGATGCGCTCACCATCTGCTGCCATATACCGCAGCTGGTCATCTGCCAGCCGAATGATCATGAGCGTGCCGGTGATGCAGGTCGGGGTAGTGCGGGTGCATGTGGATGAGCGGCTCATGCTTGTGAGGATGAACGTGCGGTTCCTGGCCATCCCATGGAAAGTCGTGCACATGTTGGTGGTGTGCGTCATGAACGTGACGGTGGTTGTGGGTCATGGCTTCGTGCGCATGCTCGTGCTCGTGCCGCTCGGTGATGTGGAGCCAAACACCCACGGCCATCAACACCCCGGCGATCCAAAACAGCTCGCTGGGGTGCTCGGCAAAGAGCAGCAACGAAACACCGGCACCCACGAACGGAGCCGTTGAAAAATAGGCCCCCGTGCGGGCGGTTCCCAAACGGCGAAGCGCCAGAACGAACAACACCAGGCTCAGTCCGTAGCCGAGAAACCCCACCACGCCTGCCGAAAACAGGGGAAGGACACCGGGAAAGCGATAACCCAGCAGCAACGCCGCTGACACGTTGATCACCCCGGATACGCCGCCCTTGATGGCCGCGATCTGAACCGGATCACCACCGGAGACTGACCGGGTCAGATTGTTGTCGATGCCCCAGCACAGGCAGGCGCCAGCGATCGCCAACGTGCCCCAGGGAAATGCTGTTCCTGCGCGAGGCTGCCACGCCAGAAGCACGCCGCCCGCCACGATGGCAACCATGCCCCACGCGATGCGTCGGTCAAAGTTCTCCCGGAAAATGACCCACGCGATGACCGCGGTCAGGACCGCTTCCAGGTTCAACATGAGCGAGGATGTGGAGGCTGCTGTCGACGCCAAACCGATCATGAGCAGCACCGGTGCCGCCACGCCGCCGACCCCGACTGCGCCCGCCAACCACGGCAGATCCCGACGGACCAAGGCGGCCTCGGTGGACGGCTTTCCCACCGCGCGGCGGATCAGCATCCAAGCGAAAAGACCGATGCCCGAACCGGCATATAGCAGACCGGCCAGCATCAACGGTGGAATTTGTCCCACGAGGACTTTGGCCGACGGCGCGCTCAGGCCAAACAAGGCGGCAGCCGCCAAGCCCTGGAAGACGCCGCGGAGGTGTTCGTATTTAGATGCGGGCATGTTTGTGCTCGGCGCCATGAAGAGAGTGGATGACGAACGATGACCTCACCGGACGGGTCGTCATGATGGGGCACACGCAGCACCTGACGCGTCAGCGATGTGCGATGGAAGTTGCGCCATCGCCGGCGGCAGGAAAGAGCAGTGAACCCAACCGCGTCATGTGAATTCAATCCTCTCGCAATGGGTCAATGCTTGGGGTCGATATCTTTCGGGCGAGTGGCGGCGTTGCCTGCATCCCCGTCCGAATCCATATTCATGTCGTCATCGGGCGGCGCCTTGGCAACGATGTCTTTGTATTGTGCAGGCGTGAGATCGGGCAATTTCTGCAGGAATGCCACCATGCTCCAGATCGTCGCATCGTCGTGACTGGCGCCCCAAGCCGGCATCGCGCTCATCTTGATACCGTGCTTGATGACCCAGAACGCTGCCTTCGGATCAATGCGCACCCGAGACAGATTGGGCGGTTGCGGATACAGCCCCGGGCGTATTTCCGAATTTTTCATGGCCGGCGTGAGGTGGCACTGGGTGCACATCGCCGCGTATTGTCCGGCGCCTTTCAAAATGAGCTGCTCGTCCTTCAAATCAGGCACTTGGAGAGCGTTGGCGTGCGCTGCAATCGACCGATCGCGCAACGTCTGCATCATCGCGAAGACAGGCCGGCTGTGCGGATCATCCGCGCCCATGTTGTAAGTGCCTGAGTAGACAAATGCCGCTGCCCCAGCGATCCCGATCACGAGAACCGTGGCAGCGCCGGCGAGATAATGTTGGATGTGCGGTTTCATGGTGGCTTCCTTTTTCAGAACCAGATGCGGATACCGGCAACGATTTGTCGGTCGAAAACGGGTTGATGATACTGACGCGCGAAATCGGCTGTGGTGCCCATCCGATTGACAAAGTTCACACCGATATACGGCGCAAATTCTCGACGCATCTCATAGCGCAAGCGCAAGCCGAACTGGACATCCGAAAGGCCGGTGCCGATGCGTCGCTGAGGATCGTCCCTGCCGTACAGGTTGGCTTCCAGCTCGGGTTGAAGAATCAATTTCTGTGCAAGCAACAGCTCATACTCGGCACGCACACGTGCCGCCGTTCGGCCAGAGCGCCCTGCATAGGCCGTGGCTTCGAGTTCAAACCAATAGGGCGAAATTCCCTGCACGCCGAATGCCAGCCAGGTTCGCCCGAGGCCGACGCCAACGTCCTGGCGGGCACCCAGTTGTGTGCTCCAGTAGGTGGCGAGGCTGTGGTTCCAAAATGCCTCCAGGTCACCATTCTCGAACTTCCCTGCGCTGCGCTCACCCTCAGTGCGAATCCAGAACTTGTTGCTGTCGTTGCCATACCAACCCTCGCCCTCCCAATCCTGACCATTAGCGTCACGGCCATGCACGGCTTCGATTTGATCTATCAGCACCATGCTTTGAGCGGCGTTGTCGGCCATGTCCATGCCTTTCATGGAGCCGTACCCAACGCCTTGCGAATAGTCCGGGCTGCGCGCGTTGGTTGGTGCATTGCCGCCCTGCATGGGCTCCATACGCATATCAGGCTTGGATCCCGTGCCATGCTGATGCGGCAAAGGCTCCGACCGGTGCGCCATGGATGGCATGTCGCCTGGGGGCGTGCCCAACACCGCTGCGGATGGCATTTTCGGCATCGTCTGCAAATTCATGTCCGCCCTGCCATCGGACGGCTTTTTCGTGGGTTTCTTTTCAGACTTCGTTGCGTGCAGTGGAGCTGAGGTGTTGCTGGCGTCAGCCGGCATGCGCACCCCCGGCATGCTGTTCTGATCCATTCCCTGCATGGCACCCATCGCCATGACCGGGCTGCTGCTTGGCGCCGTCGACGCTTGTTGCGCGACGGCAATGCCCGGGGCGCTACACGCCCAGGCGAGCAACAGCACCAGTGACGACACGGATCGGGAAAACGAAAACCGGAGGGCGTGTGGATGCGTCCTCATGACACGACCACCTCGCGGAACATGCCCGCCTCCATGTGGTAGAGCATGTGGCAGTGGTAGGCCCAGCGGCCGGGATTGTCCGCCGTAACGGCATAGGTGATCCGCTGCGCTGGCTGGACGTTGATGGTGTGTTTGCGCACTTGGAACTGACCTTGCGGATCTTCGAGCTCTCCGAACATGCCGTGAAGGTGGATCGGGTGATTCATCATGGTGTCGTTAACCAGCACGATCCGCAGACGTTCGCCGCTGTTGAAATGCACCGGTCGGGCGTCGGAGAACTTCACGCCGTCGAAGGACCACATGTAGCGTTCCATGTTGCCCGTCAGGTGCAGCTCGATCTCCCGGCTTGGTTCGCGCGCATCCAGCGAGCCGCCCGCGGTGTGCAGATCGGCATAGGTCAACACGCGACGTCCGTTGCCACGCAGCCCCGTGCCCGGATCGTCAATGTTGGTGCGCGGCCTATCCACGTGCATGTCGACGCCGGGATTGTGGAATTCAGTGCGGGCATGCCGGATGACCGGAGCGTCGCCTTTGGGCGTGCCACCCATGACCATCGCCCCCATCATGTCGACCATGCTCACCAACATGCGCGGATCCATCACCGGCACGTCCGCCACCATGTCGGTGCGCGGCGCCAGCGTGCCGCGGGCGTAGCCCGTGCGATCCATCGACTGAGCGAAGACCGTGTATGCACGATCTTCGTGCGGCTCGACGATGACGTCATAGGTCTCGGCAACGCCGATGCGAAATTCATCGACCGGCACGGGCTCAACATCTTGCCCATCGGCTGAGATCACGGTCATTTTCAAGCCTGGAATTCGCACGTCGAAATAGGTCATCGACGAACCGTTGATGAAGCGCAGGCGGATCTTCTCGCCGGGCCGAAACAGGCCCGTCCAATTGCCGGCGGGCGCCGCGCCATTCATCAGATAGGTATAGGTATAGCCGGAAACGTCGGACAGGTCCGTCGGATTCATGCGCATCGTGTTCCACATCTTGCGCTGCGCCAGTGCCTGGCTCAGGCCCTTTTCGTGCACGTCACGAAAGAACTCTGGCGCCGTCGGCTGAGCGAAATTGTAGTAATCGCTTTGCTTCTTGAGTTTGCTGAAGATGCGGTTGGGATCTTCATCCGTCCAGTCGCTGAGCATCACCACGTAGTCGCGATCGGTAGGGTTTCGGTCCGCTTGGGCCGGCTCGACGACCAAGGCGCCATACAGGCCGGTCTGTTCCTGAAAGCCCGAGTGTGAGTGATACCAATACGTGCCTGACTGGCGCAGCTTGAACTGATACAGGAAGGATTCGCCCGGTGCGATGCCCTCGAAACTGATGCCCGGCACCCCATCCATCTGAAACGGCAGCAAGATGCCGTGCCAGTGAATGGACGTCGGCACGCGCAATCGGTTGGTGACACGCAGGTTTACCGTGCTGCCTTCTTTCCATCGCAGAACAGGGCCGGGAACGGCACCGTTGACGGTAGTGGCCAGGCGTGCGGCCCCGGTGTAGTTCACCGGTGTTTCAGCAATATCCAGTACGAAGTCGGTGCCCCTGAGAACGGTTGGCTGGCCCGGACTGTTGAGCGCCCACACCGAGGAAGGACGAAGCAGTCCGAGTCCGGCGACAGCACCGCCCAAGGCGATCCCTTGAACGAAACGACGACGCGACAAATCGGCCGGTGAAGGGGGAAAGGAAGTCATGGGATTCTCCGAGGATGTCGATATTGACGTCAGTCAACACCGATCAGATTGCTTTGCCATGGACGCCTAAAAGCTGCGTGGGGCAAAGCGCATCGCCAACAAGGGAGAATCAGACCGCAGGTGGTCGCAGCGGAGGGCGACTGCTCATGGATGGCGTGCCAGGAACACGCTGTGACGCGTAGAGCATGCCTGGGAGCGTCGCGAACCGAAGGGATAACGCTGCCGGTGGCAAGGTCGAACTGGTCATCGCCGCGCAAGTGCAGGCAGAGCCTGCCAGACCGCCACAGCACCCGCCACACGCCTCGCCAGCGTGTCGCGATGCGGTACCGTCGTGATGGTGCTTGCACGATCCACTCATCGCCCCGCTGACCGCGTGCATGGTGTGGTGTGCATCGAGGTGAGGGGCCACGGGCATGGTGACAGGCATGGCAGTCAGTGACTGGACCACCAGCATCAACCACGCCAGCACCCCCATCGCACGCAGGCGACGGGAGCGAGACAGCAAGCGCAGTGAGAAACCCATGCTCAAAGCCTAGTCGGTGAATCGACCCCTCGCCACCCGCGGAGGTCCGAAGATCGTTACGGCTTGCTATAACCCAGATGGAGGGTGATCTTGTCCCCGGCTTTCAATCCGGCTTCGGCGGCCGGCGGGAAATGCACCTTGAGCGCCATGCCTCCTGCAGTGACATCGACCACGCCGGTGCTGGCATCCACCGCGTTCACGGTGGCCGGCATCATGTGCATGCCCATCATGTGACCGTGCTTGCCTTTCATGGCGCTGTGATCGGCGGACACGGACCCCATGGACTTCATGCTGGACATACTACTTGAACCGCTGGCTGGCATGTCTTGGGCAGCGACCGCGCCACTGAGACCCACAACCAGGGCGAGTGAGCCGAGCAGGGAAATGCCGAATTTGCGTGACGTAGCGATCATGGCGGCGACTCCTTCAGGGGAACAGGATGCAACATGGTGACACTGGACCGTGAGGCGTGTGGGAGGGATGAAATAGCCTGCCGCGTGCGCAGGCCACGTGAGACAGACGTCAAGACGTCGCGCTCGATCATCACACTCGTACCGAACGCAATCGCAGCGCATTGGTGATGACCGATACCGACGACATGCTCATCGCCAGCGCGGCAATCATCGGGCTCAGCAACCAACCGAAGAACGGATACAACACACCAGCGGCCAGCGGTATCCCCAGAAAATTGTAGAGAAACGCGAAGGTCAGATTTTGGTGAATGTTGCGAACAGCCGCGCGAGCAAGGTTGCGCGCGCGCAGCAGGCCGGCCACGTCGCCCTTGACCAAGGTGACCTGCGCACTTTCCTTGGCGATATCGGATCCGTTACCCATGGCGATGCCCACATTGGCGGCACTCAGTGCTGGTGCGTCATTGATGCCATCGCCGGCCATGGCAACGCTGGAACCCTTTTGCTGGGCGCCCTGAATCCACTGAGCTTTTGTCGCCGGGGTCTGGCTGGCGGCGTATTCGGTAATGCCCAATTGGTTGGCCACCGTCTGGGCGGTCGCCTCGCTGTCACCGGTGAGCATCACCACGCGAAGGGACTGGGCGCGCAACGCCGCGATCATTTCGCGCGCGTCGCGCTTCAGCGGATCTTGCACAGCGATCAGCCCGGCCAGCTTTCCATCGCGTGCCAGGAACATCACGGTTTTCGCTTCGCGCCGCAAGGCGTCAGCACGCTCGGACAGCGGCGCCGGGTCGGCCCCTTGGGCCTGCATCAGGGCCGCGTTGCCGAGTGCCAGCGAGTGACTGTCCTGAAGGCCCTTCACGCCCTGCCCGGTGACCGCTTCAAATTCATGGATCGGTGCGATCGCGATGGAGCGGTTGCGTGCTGCATCGAGCACGGCATGCGCCAGAGGATGTTCGCTGGGAGCTTCCAGCGCCGCGGCCATTGCCAGCACGTCCTGCTCGGCGATGCCCGGCGAAGGGAGGATGTCTGTCAAGGCTGGTTTGCCCTCCGTCAGCGTGCCGGTTTTATCGAGCACCAGCACATCCACATGGGCCAGCGCCTCGATCGCCGAAGCATCGCGAAACAGCACGCCAACTTCCGCGCCCCGCCCGCTGGCCACTGTGATCGAGATCGGCGTGGCCAGGCCCAGCGCGCACGGACAGGCAATGATCAGCACCGCGACCGCATTGACCACGGCATAGGCCAGGTGCGGCTCGGGTCCCCATACCATCCATGCCGCAAACGTGGCCAGTGAAATCAACACCACCGCTGGAACGAAGAAGCTGGACACGCGGTCGGCCAGACGCTGCAAAGGTGCGCGAGAGCGTTGGGCCTTGGCCACCAAATCCACGATTTGAGCCAACACGGTGTCTTGGCCAATGCGGTCTGCGCGCAAGGTCAAGCTGCCCGTCCCGTTGAGCGTGCCGCCAGTGACACGATCGCCGGCGTGCTTTTCAACTGGCAACGGTTCACCGGTCAAGAGCGATTCGTCCACGCTGCTGCTGCCATCCAGCACCACGCCATCGGTCGGCAGCTTTTCGCCAGGGCGCACGCGCAGGCGGTCACCGACCTGGACTTGGTCCAGCGCGACTTCTTCCTCGCCACCGGCCGCGAGTAACCGGCGCACGACCTTGGGCGAAAGATCAAGCAGGCCACGAATGGCAACCGAGGTTTTGCCGCGTGCCCGCAGTTCCAGCCACTCGCCGAGCAGCACCAAGGCAATGATCACGCCGGCCGCTTCAAAGTAGACGCCAACCATGCCATGCGCGTCGCGCATCGCGGAAGGAAACCACGCTGGAGCGAAGGTGGCCGCGAGGCTGTAGACAAACGCCACGATCACCCCCAGACCGATCAGGGTATACATGTTGGGTGAGCCGGCCAGCACGCCTTTCCACCCACGCACGTAATACGCCAGGCCGGCCCAAAGCACCAACGGCGCGGACAGCAGCAGCTCAGTCCAGCGCAACACCATCGCCATACGGGCTGAACCATGAAACCCGAACAAGTGCGGCCCCATCGCAACCAGCAACAAAGGCACGGCCAGCACGGCGGCAATTGCAAATTTGCGCCGCACCGCGCGCAGTTCACTGTCGTCTTCATCGCGGGTAGGCTGCATCGGTTCCAACGCCATCCCGCATTTGGGACAGTTGCCCGGGCCGATCTGTTGAACCTCTGGATGCATTGGACAGGTGTAAATAGTGCCGGCAGGCGCTGGAATGGGTGGATGTTGCGGCTTGTTCAAAAATGCTGTCGGATTTGCCACAAATTTTTGGCGGCAACCGCTGGAACAAAAATAGAATGTCGTGCCACCGCGGTCGGCGTGCTCTTGTGAAGCGGCGATCGGGACCTGCATGCCGCAGACCGGGGCAGTCGCCGCCGCTTCACCCGGCTGAGGTTTTTGACCACCGCAGCACGCATGAGCGGTGGCATCGGTCGCTGGCAGCTCGCCCGACTTCGCATCAGGACCGTGCGTGTGCGTGCTCATGAGCGCTCCTCCGCCGTCAACGCGGCCAGAATGGGGCAGGTTTTCAGTGGTCCCCGACCCGGGCACGCATCAATCAGGGCTTTGAGCCCACGATGGATGCGTTGCATTTCAGCCATGCGTGACTCGAGATCCGCGAGCCTGCCCTGGGCACGAGCCTTGACGCCTTTGACGCCGCGCTCGCGATCGGTCGACAGCGCAAGCAGATCCTTGACCTCGTCCAGCGAGAAACCCAACGCCTTGGCACGACGGATGAAGCGCAAACGATCGACGTCGCCTGACACGTATTGCCGATAGCCAGACGGTCGTCGTTCGGGTTCAGGCAGCAGGTGGCTACGTTCGTAGTAGCGCACCGTGTCAATGGCGACGCCAGCACGTCGGGCGACTTCGCCAATCGTAAAGCTCGACATGATGGCCATCCTCAGAGGTAGAGCAGCCATCCTAGACCTTGGACTCGACACCAGAGTCAATAGGCAAGTCGAGATCAATGGATATAGTCATCGCGGCGATCGACTTCACATCCTTCAAGGCGCATGCCATCGGGGCGTGAATCTCGATCGAGGCGGCAACGTCCAACACCTGGGGCGCCTCCTCCCACGTCATGGTGGTTATCGCCAAATCCGCATCAGGTGGCGACAACACCCCGCCCACCCGCGTATTTCCAGCAACGGCACCGTCTCCATCAACGCCGACACGGGCTGGCCCCAGCTTCGCAAACGACCCCGCTGCCTCGCGCAAGTCGGTGCCAGTGCTCGCGACCTCAGCGTTGAGCACGTCGTATTGATAATCCGACACTGGATAACCTGCAGTCTGAGACAGCCAAGCGACCATACCGGTCAACTGGCCGCCCGCGGCAATTCGCAGATCAAGCTTGGCCACTGATAGCCAAGCTTTATGGAAAGAGGTGGCGAGGCTTAGATGAGTACCCTGCTCGCCACGCTCACCCCTTCCGCTGCGCTGATGGCGAAGCAGATGTTGAGCAAATCGCATGGTTGGAGTTGACCAACCGAGTTGATCCGGCACCACTCACCAAGATGCCTCAAGAACCCAGCAAAATCACGGGCTCCCAAGGGCCGGCGGAAAAAGTGGGATTCGAATCCACACTAGCTCGCGCTTCGGCAGTTTTATTCCAGGCATCCGGCGCTTACCCTTCGGGGTCAGCGGCAGTGCCTGGTTCGCTTCGGCTTCCTGCCTTCGCGTCAGGGCTGCTGCTTGGTCTTTTGAACTGTACTTGTGGAGTGACTTCTGCGCCAGATCGGCGAGCAAATGTGATCGGCTTGTAGCCGGAAAAGCACATCGCCATGGACACAGCGACGCCTGGCTCTACAATGTGCGCCTGAGGAAGCGTGGCCGAGTGGTTTAAGGCAACAGTCTTGAAAACTGTCGTACGTGAAAGCGTACCGTGAGTTCGAATCTCACCGCTTCCGCCACTCAAGCGATCAAGCTCCTGATTTGGAGCTTTTTGCCTTTGCTCGTTTGTGTTCCACCGTGCTACCCCTGCTGCCGATAGGCTCATCGGCATCAATGGAGGCGCCAATCGGGTTCGCATCGATCACTTCTACCGCATGCTTGATTGAGGGCGAAATGACAAGACCGGTGTTTCCGACACTAAGAGGTTAGTAGCCACCTCATCAATGCTGCCTGTCAGCTCGTTTCGAACACGTATCGTCGCCCGGCTCTGTTGCTAGGCTGAGATAACGGCTGCAATTTGTAGATCGCGAATATTCCCTAGGCGATAGAACACGACCTGGCTCGGAGCTGGGTCGGATCAGCATACGGCTCACAGATGAGACCGTCCCCGACGACGCTTCCCACTCGGGCGGCAAAGCCCCTCGCGCGAAATTCTTCTCCGTATGCCGCGTATGCCGCCGCAACCGTTGCACATTGCTCTGTATGGGCGTAATTTCTCCCAGCTTTTCGCAAACAGCCAGTCAGAAGAGGAGGCCCAGCCATGCACATCGTTCACGAACTCGACGCACGCATAGCAGAGTCGCGCTCGCTGCTGGCGTTGGAACTCGATCATCTGCAGCAAGTACGCGCGAGAGGGCTTGATGGGTCGTGGGCACAACACACGATTGACCGCCGCTGCCGCTATATAGAGAGCCTCGAGCTGCATTACGATCGCGTTCTGAAGCATCGTCTGGCACTCCATCAACCAGTCAGCATCCCGCCAATCACTGAAGCGGGTATTTCGGACGAGCCGCTTTCGGCGTGACGTGCGCGCGTCAGACTCGAACGAACGGAACACCCGCAGCAGGTGGCGGCCGCTCGGATGGTCCGTTAGATCGCGTGCGATCCAGGTAGCTGAGACAGGCCACGGCTACGTTGCGCCCTCCTGGCCCGATGACTTCACCGCACAAAGTCTTTCTCAATGGCTTGCTGGCCAACTGACAGCCGTACACGTCGCCACCGGTGGCCGGTGGGTCTACCTAGAAATGTCACCCTGCCACTGGGCGCATCGGCACAACCGTGTTGGGTGCTTCGGGTGGTTGATCCGGGGCGCTCCTGCCCAGCGTGATGTTCTTGGCGGCTCGGACGTATCGATTGGCGTACGTCCAGATCTCACCCGTCGCCGTGATCAGGACCGTCCAGTACAGGTCGGACTCCGGACCGTAGTCGATGAGAATATGTGCGAAACCCTCGCCCTTCGGGGTATTCATCGGAATGGGTGGATCGAGCTGAAGCATGACCAAGTTTCTCCGGACAGGTGGGCGGAGATTGAACACGCGAAGGTGAATGAGGAGCGACACTTTGGTGAGCGGTGCGAGCACCTGATTTCACGCTGCCGGCTCGTGCAATATTCAGGCGCCCATGCACTAGCCATTCACCCATCCATTGCTAGCTTCCACCGAAATACATTGGATGTCGCGTCTTGAACCTGATTGAAATCCCGTTCACTCCGGATGCCTCCCACTCGTGGACGATTCCAATTCCTGGTGATGGAGAGAAGCAGTTCTCCACGCGGGGAGAAGCAATGGAATTTGCCATGACGCTGGCCAAGGGTGTCAGGATCGCGAACGGTCAGAACAGCTATCTGTGCGTGGAAGGAGCGGATGGTCGATGGCGACTGTTCACGCCTGACCTGCTTCCTGTCAAACAGGAGGGGTGAGTTGGACCTCGGTGTCGCGCGCCGCTGAAGTCCAGAAGTTCAGCAGGAGGTCCAGGCCGGGAGAGTTTTCCTGCTTGCGATGCACTGACGGTCATGCCATCTGCCATAGCTCATTGCTGATTTGTCTAGCCACGCATGCGAACAACATTACGGACCACTTGGGCATCAAGTACGGTCAGCGGGCGTGCGAACAAATCGATGCCGTTTTGGAAAAATCCGGGTTGTATCCATACGCTCTGAATAACGTGGCTGCCTGACGGTTGAAGAGCGACGTCGTTTGATGCTGGTCTACGTCACCGAAGTCGGCGGCTTCATGTCAGGGTCAAACGCTCGCCATCGCCCATCCGCGCCTTCCACGCTGACTACTGCGTCAACCCCCTCCCGACGCCTCCTTTCCGCGTCGCGGATCGCAAAGGCAAGAGCAGCCACCCGCGTGTCGAATAGCTGAATGGTGCCGCCGGTAAAACAGGCACCGCGGCGACCCGATGGGACACATGAGTAGGGGATATCGTAGGTGATCATTGGCCGTCCATGTCCGAGACGGTAGGCGCAGCTCTGTGCAATCGGCGTCAGTGGCCACGCACAGTCCGCTGACCTCCGCACCGATACAGGCGCATCCGGAGGCATGCGCGTCAACGTTGGCGCCGCTTCCGAGCACCTACCTTTCTCGCGGAGACTTCCTGTTCAGGAACTCGTTGTCCTGTCGGACACGCGTTGCGCATCACTACGTCAGTTTTGCGGCAGGCGCGCAATTCACAAGGGGCGTTGCGGTGGACGAACCACCGCGACATTTTTGCGCGACAGCGCAAACAGGCAGCCGAGCAGGATGGCGATGGGGATCAGCGCACCGAGCAGCGGGAACAGCAGGACGGGTTCGCGTATCACCATCGGCACGATCTGCGTGGCGGCGGCGAGGGCGATGGTCCAGATGCGCCAGCTGCGATGATGGCGCGCGAACCAGAAACTGCCGAGCACCAACAGCAGCGCGATCACCGACAGCACCAGGTCGATGGCAGGCAGTTGCCACACGGTGGCGAAGCTCAACCGCGTGCCGATGAAGGAGGCCAGCACCATCAGCAGGAAGTAGCTGGTGTAGAACTCGACCTTGTCCCAGGTGCCGCGCGCGGGTGTCTGCGCGCTCATGCGATGCGATCCAGTCCAGCCATGTACGGACGCAGTGCGTCGGGCACCTCGATCGAGCCGTCGGCGTTCTGGAAGTTTTCCATCACCGCGATCAACGTGCGGCCGATGGCGAGGCCGGAACCGTTCAAGGTATGTACCAGCTCCGGCTTGCCGGTTTCCACGTTGCGCACACGCGCCTGCAGACGACGCGCCTGAAAATCCTCGCAGTTGGAGCAGCTGGAGATTTCGCGATAAGTCTGCTGGCTGGGCAGCCACACTTCGAGGTCGTAGGTCTTGGCAGCGCCGAAGCCCATGTCGCCGGTGCACAACAGCAACTTGCGATACGGCAAACCGAGTTTCTGCAGCACCTTCTCGGCGTGGCCGACCATTTCCTCCAGTTGCGCATCGGACCCGCTGGCGCGGGTGATCTGCACCATCTCGACTTTCTCGAACTGGTGCTGGCGGATCATGCCGCGGGTGTCGCGGCCATAGCTGCCGGCTTCGGCGCGGAAGCACAACGAGTGCGCAGTGAAACGCAGCGGCAGCGCAGAAGCATCCTGGATGGTGTCGCGCGCCAGGTTGGTCAGCGACACTTCGGCGGTGGGAATCAGGTAGCGCTTTGTCTCGCCGACCTGGGTAGCGAACAGGTCTTCCTCGAACTTGGGCAGCTGGCCGGTGCCCTGCATGCTGTCGGCGTTGACGATCACCGGCACGTTGCATTCGAGATAGCCGTGTTCAGCGGTGTGCAGGTCGAGCATGAACTGGCCGAGCGCACGATGCAGGTGCGCGAGCTGGCCGCGCAGCACGGTGAAGCGCGCACCGGAGAGTTTCGCGCCGGCATCGCCATCGAGCCAGCCATGCCGCTCGCCGAGCTCGACGTGGTCCTTGACCGCGAAGTCGAACGTGCGCGGCGTGCCCCAGCGATTCACTTCGACGTTGTCGTTTTCGTCCCTGCCGACCGGCACCGACTCGTGCGGCAGGTTGGGAACCCCGAGCGCGATATCGGCGAGCTTCGTCTGCACATCGGCGAGTGCCTGTTCGTTGGCTTTGAGCTTGTCGCCCAAGCCGGCGACTTCAGCCATCAACATCGAAACATCCTCGCCCTTCGACTTGGCCTGCCCGATCGACTTGGAGCGCGTGTTGCGCAGGTTCTGCAACTCCTGCGTCTCCATCGCCAGTTGCTTGCGCGTGCCTTCCAGCGCCTCGATCGCGGCGACGTCCAGGATGTAATTGCGGGTTTGCCTGAGGCGCGCGGCGGTTTCGGCCAGTCGCGAACGCAGCAGTGCGGGATCCAGCATGATCGAGGTCCAGGATGAGACTTGAGCCGCCGATTATCGCTGCGCAGCAACATTGACTGCAATGAAAGCGGCCAGCGACTGATCGTCACAACTCCAATTTTCGGCGCTCAACGCAGGGCCTTGCGTTCCTGGCGGCCGATCCACCAGGCCATCGCCGCGCCCGCCAGCAACCAGCCGACAAGCTGCTCGACCAGCGATGCCAGGGTGAAATCCAGTGGAAAGCGATACCAGTTCCAGTACGGAATCTGCAGGCTGAGCCAGGCAAACAGCGATGCCACGGCAGCAATGGCCAGCCGGCGGCGAAAACTCAGTACGGCCACGCCAAGCATGAAAGCAAGCGCCAACGCCGCCAGCGTGTCCGATGCCCATTGGCGTGGAATCTGCCGCTGCATCTGCATCATGTCGTCGCCTTGCGGCAGATACACCACCCAGGCATAGGGCGAGCGGATGGCTTTCTGCGAATAGGCGCGAACCTTGTACGGGTCATTCATCTGCTTGGGGTCGAACGACGGCAGGATGTACACGCCGGCCTGCTCGCCCAGCCCGTCATGCAGGCTGGCCAGCACCACGTTCTCGTCCACCGGCTGGTGGATGCCGACATTGCCCAGGCCGAGCGCCATGTGCGCCACCACGCCCCATACGAACATCAGGATGCCGCCGATCAGACCCGCCACGAGTACGCGCATGATTCATCCTCCCCCCGATTGGTGGGGTGAATCTATGCCTGGCACGTAGTACCGGCAAGGGCACGCGCAGCAAGCCAGGAACAGCGGCGATGCGATGCCATGGCTGTGCGCTGCCGCCACAAAGGCCCCGCGCAGGTCAGGCGAGGCAACAGCAGCATGCGGCTAATGATCGACTCGCCGCAGCGCCCGGGTAATTTGTGCGCAAACCACCTTCCACTCGTCGCCGCTGCGCACATAGACATCGATGTAACGGCTGATGCCGGGCGTACCGTTTTTCATCGTCCAGGAGCCTAACGCCCGCACCAGCGCGACATCACCGTAAAACTGGACGTCGACGTGATCGAGCTGGTAATCGGCAAGGTCGACGCAGCCTTGCGCGGTCATGCGCAGGAACGCACTTTTGTCGAGCAGCGAACCATCCGATTCGATGCAGACGAACTCATCCGCAAGATGCACGCGATACCAGTCGACATCACCGGCGAGCCACGCCGCCACGTACCGTTTGTTCAGGCGTTGCAAGTGCTGCTCGCGCGCCTTCATGTTCGCGGTGGCGGTGTTCATTGCTGTGGAGGTCATGCTCATCTCCGGAAGGGAAGCGACTTCTTGCAAGACTCGCTCTCCGCCTCGAAGGGCTGCATGCAATCGCCATGCAGCTCTTCGAGGGCAATGAGTTGAAATGCGGATGCATCGTCGCCGTTCGCGATTTCTCAATGTCGAATCGAACCGGTCGCCAAGTCGATGCGACCCAGACCCAGCCGTTGCATCAACTCCTGCTTCGCCTTGGGCGACAATGCAGTCTTCGGTGGCGCACCCGATGCGGCGCTGCCATGACTTCCATGGCCTGCCATCGGGGTCGCCCAGAACGACACCAGATTGCCGGCTGTATCGGCCGCCTGCCCGGTGATCTGTCCGAGATCATTGATGTCCTGTGCGTCCTCGATCACCCCGTCGTAACCCGGCACCACCTTGTTGAGATCAAGCATCACGCCGTTCTGCCAGAGGAAGCCATTGCATCCGTTGGCACCGCACGACAAGCCCACGACCTGCCCACGGTCGTTGATACCGAGCGCCTGACTGACGCTGTCGCCGGGATAGAGCACGCCCAGATCGATCGGTGATCCACCTGCATGACTGCGATAAAAGGCGTGCAGGCTGAACCCGTCGCCAGGCGCCGTGTTGGCGAAGCCGACGATGTCACCTTGCTGGTTGATCGCCATCGGCGTGTTCCAGGCGTTGCCGCCGATGTTGCCAAGATCGGTTGCATGGCCGTTCTGCCACAGCACCATATGCCTGGCGGTTTCCCGCCCAACCGCCTGATCACAGAGGCCGGAGATACCCACGATCTGGCCGCGATCGTTGATCGCGGTGGCGGCGCCGCTGCTGTCACCGCGCAATAGTGGAAGTGTCTGGATGTGGTGCGGCTCTGGCCCCCACACCACAGGAAGAAATTGCAGGACCTGATCGCTGTCGTGATGAATATTGCAGCTCGAATCGTGCACGCCATTCTCGGCCCAGCCGACGGTCTGCAGACGATTGTTGGTGCCTGTGGCAAAGCTGTTGTTGCCGCCTGGCAGCGGCGATAACGACGTCATCTTGCCGAATGCCCAGACGAAACCCAGACACGTGCTGCCAGCCCCCGTATCGGTACCATAGAAAAACGCGGAGCAGCTCCAGCTCTCGTGATTCGGATCCGTCTTGTCGGTCTGCGAGATTCCCGAAATCACGCTGAAGCCGTTTTTTACCGGCCACACCACGCTGCTGTTGGCGCCTCCCAGCGTTTTCAGGTTGATCTTCTGTCCGAACACCCAAGCGGTGGCCAGCGTGTGCAGGTCACCGGTCGTACCTGCCGTATCGGAAAAACCGGAGATCAGCCCGAATTCGTTGATGCTGTTGCCCTCGCTATTGATACCGCCCAGCGAAGGCAAGTTGACCACGAAATATTGCGGCGCATTCGCCGCAGACGCCATGGAAGTGTGCGAAGCAGTGCCCCAACCGACCAGCGCCGCGATCAACACGGCGAGCATTTTACGATTCATGACGTTCTCCTTTTCTGGGGAGCGTCGAGCGTGATCAGTCACACAACGCGGCGATAGTTCCACTTTTGCGATGGGCGCTAGTCCGGTCGTGACTGCACGGGTGATAGCATCCGCGCATGCGCCGTTGGGAGTTGATGATCACGTTGGACCCCGCGCGGGAACTGCCGCTGTTCCTGCAGCTTGCCGCTGCCCTCACCGACAGCATCCGCACTGGCCGGCTCAAGCCCGGCGAAGCACTGCCCGGCTCACGTGAGCTGGCCGAATTGCTTGGTATCAACCGCAATACCGTGGTCGCCGGCTACGGCGAACTGGTGGCCGAAGGGCTGGTGAGTACGCGCATCGGTGGCGGCACGTTTGTTTCTTTGTCTGCGCTGGACCCATTCGCTGCACGTGAACCGCGGACCGATGCTCCCACCTACGCATTGGCTTCGTCGGTGTACACGACGATGCAAGGCAGCGCGCCGCCACCGGGTACCTTGCTCATCTCCAATGACATGCCTGACCTGCGTCTGTTTCCGGCAACGGAACTGGCGCGTGCATTCCGCCGTGCCATTGGGCAGCGTGGCCATTCCTTGCTGACGTATGCCGATCCTTGCGGTCATCCACGACTGCGCAAAGTGCTGGCCGCGATGCTTGCGTGCACACGCGGTCTGCCGGTGACGCCGGACAATCTGATGGTCACCCACAGCATCGAACAGGGCATCGACCTGGTGGCGCGGATGCTGCTGCAACCGGGCGATGTCGTCGTCGTCGAAGCTTTCGGTTATCCGCCAGGTTGGAGTGTGCTGAAACTGGCGGGTGCACGACTGCTGCCGCTGCCACTGGATGAAGACGGACTCGACGTCGATGCGCTGGAGGCCTTGTTGGCGCATCAACGAATACGCGCGGTATTCCTGACCCCGCATCATCAGTTCCCCACTACGGTGGTGATGTCGCAGGCCAGGCGTGCGCGGCTGGCCACGCTTGCGCTGAAGCACGGCTTCGCGATCATCGAGGACGATTACGATCACGAATTCCATTACGCCGGCAAACCGATTCTGCCGATCGCATCAGGTGTGGGTGGCGCCAACGTCATCTATATCGGCTCGCTGTCCAACTTGCTTGCGCCAGGGTTGGGTACCGCTTTCGTGATCGCGCCACCGCCAGTGTTCGAGCGACTGGCGAGTCTGCGAGCGGCGAGCGATGCACACGGCAACGTGGCCATGGAATGCGCCATCGCTGAACTCTTCGAGGACGGCGAGTTGCTGCGCCACGTGCGCCGGATGCGACGCATCTACGCCGGCCGCCGCGATGCGCTGGCGGGATCGCTTGTGCGCCACCTCGGCAGTGCCCTTACCTTCCGTATTCCTGCGGGAGGCACGAGTCTGTGGGCGCATGTGGACGACGCGATCGACGGTGCCGCCTGGTCGCGCGCCGGCGAACGCGAAGGTGTGCAGTTCTTTAGTGCCGGTCGCTACGAGTTCTTCCAGCGCGAACAGCCATTCCTGCATCTCGGTTTCAGCTATCACAATGAAACCGAGCTGGACGAAGCGGTAAAACGCATGGCGCGCGCACTGGCACAAAGCCGGGGGCACGCTGTCAGCCTGCCGCGTATCCCGACAGCACGAACTTCACGGGCCGCATCGACCGGATAGTATTTTTCATGGCGGCAAGCAAGAGCGCAGTTACTTGCCGCGCGCCTGCTGACGCGCAGCGCGCAGGGCCAGCAGCTTCTCGCGTAGCTGCAGTTCCAGCCCGCGTTCGACCGGTTCATAGAACACGCTGCCGGCAAGCTCGTCCGGCAGGCATTGCTGGTCGAGCGCCACGCCGCCTTCGGCCTCATGGTCGTACTGGTAGCCCTTGCCGTACCCCAACCCCTTCATCAGCTTGGTCGGCGCGTTGCGCAGGTGCATCGGCACTTCCAGCGTGCCGCCTTCGCGCACCGCGGCGCGCGCCTTGTTGTACGCCATGTAGGCCGCGTTGCTCTTGGGCGAGATGGCCAGCCAGATCGCCAGCTGTGCCAGACCGAGTTCGCCTTCGGGGCTGCCGAGGCGCTCATAGGTATCCCATGCGTCCAGTGCCATGCGCCAGGCACGCGGTTCGGCCAGGCCGATGTCTTCGACCGCCATGCGGGTCATGCGTCGGGCCAGGTACAGCGGATCGACGCCGCCGTCGAGCATGCGGCACAGCCAGTACACCGCCGCGTCCGGATCGGACGAGCGCACCGATTTGTGCAGCGCCGAGATCTGGTCGTAGAACTGCTCGCCCATCTTGTCGAAACGGCGGGTGCGATCGGCCAGCACCTGAGTCAGCGTGGTGTCGTCGATGCGCTGGTTTTCAGCGAGTTCGGCGGCGATTTCCAGCAGGGTCAATGCGCGGCGCACGTCGCCATCGGCGGCCTGCGCGATCGAATCCAGCGATTCGTCGCTTACCTGCAACGCCAGCTCACCGAGCCCGCGTTCCGTATCCAGCAACGCACGCTTCAGCGCGGCCACGATGTCGGCGATCGACACCGGCTCCAGCACGTGCACGCGGCAGCGCGAGAGCAGTGCGGAGTTCAGCTCGAACGACGGGTTCTCGGTGGTCGCGCCAATGAAAATGATGACCCCGCGCTCGATATGCGGCAGGAAAGCATCCTGCTGGGTCTTGTTGAAGCGGTGCACCTCGTCGACGAACAGCACGGTGCGCCGGCCTTGGGCGAAGTTAACCTCGGCCTCGGCCAGCGCTTTGCGCACATCCGGCAGCCCGGACAGCACGGCGGAGATGGCGCGGAAATCCGCATCGGCATGGCGCGCCACCAACAGCGCCAGCGTGGTCTTGCCGCAACCCGGCGGTCCCCACAGCACCATCGAATGGATCTTGCCGGCCTCCAGCGCCCGGCGCAGCGCCTTGTCCGGCCCGACCAGCCGCTGCTGTCCGACGATGTCGTCGAAATTGCGCGGGCGCATGCGTTCGGCCAGCGGCTTGAGTGCTTCAGGTTCGGCGAACAGGCCGGGAGTGGGCATGGCGGGGCGCGGCATGGCCACATGATACGGCATGCCTCGTCGAGAGCCGTTTCACTTGGGCTCGGAGGCTTTGCGGTTATGATGGCTTGCGATACAACGCCGGGGGGCGGGATGCAGGCAAACAAGAAGACATCGATCTGCTCCACCGGGCAGCGTCGCACAGCAGCCATCGGCCGCTTGCGCGGAACCAGCATTCCGACTTTGCGTATTGCATGAGCTCCCTGCATCACCGTTTCCATCGCCGTTTTCTTCCCGGCCTTGTCGGGGTGGGCTTGCTGTTGCTTTTTCAGCTGGCCCGAGCCACCGGCACTACCGGCGATCCATGGGCGCCGTTCGACGCGCCGTGGTTCGACAAGGTGGACGTATCCGAAGGCCTGCCGCATTCGATCACCACGGCGGTTGCGCAGGACAGTCGCGGATTGATCTGGATCGGGACCATGGGCGGCCTGGTCCGTTATGACGGCTATCGCATTCAGGTCTTCGAGGCAGCCAGCCGCAACATCCCTGGGCCGCCCGATGCCTATGTGCGCAACCTGCTCGCCTTGCCCGACGGTGGCATGCTGATCGGCACCAACGCCGGCGGCCTGGCCCGCTTCGATCCAGCCGACAATACCTTCCACGCCTATCCTGGCGGTACGCACGGTGTGGCGGATCGTAAAATCTACGATCTTTCTGACGATCATGCCGGTGGGGTCTGGATTGCCACCGAAGCCGGACTGGATCATCTGGACCTGCGGTCCGACAAGATCGAACAACTGAAGACCATCCCCGGCACCGCACCACGCAATTTCAGCGTATTGCAGGATCGCCGCGGCAATTTGTGGCTCGGCAACAATAATGGTCTGTTCGTCCGGAATGCCGGTTTCGGGGCGTTCGAGCGGGTCGTCGTTTCCGGCGATGCCGCTTCGGTAGTGAGCAATCAGATCTGGGCGCTCTACGAGGATCGCGAAGGACGCCTGTGGGTTGGCAGCGGCCAGGCCGGAGCGGCATACCGCGACACCGACGGCAGCTGGCACGGCGTGCCGGGATTCAGCGGACATTCGCACGGCGCGAAACAGGCCACGGTGCGCGATTTTCTCGAGGCCTCCAGCAACCGGATATGGATCGCCACCGATGGCAGCGGCGTATTCGAATACATTCCTGGCACTCAAGACGTCAAGCCCATCCAGCATGACCCCGCGATGGCTTCGTCGCTGCCCGGAAACTCGATCCGTGCGTTGCTGCAGGACCGTTCGGGGAATATCTGGGCAGCCACCGATCTGGGCATCGCGCACAGCGACCCGCATGCACGAACCGCATTTTCGCTGCTGCCTTCGCCGCTTGAACAGCACGCGCTGTCCGACACCAACGTACACAGCATTTTTGTCGATTCCCGCCATCGGATCTGGCTGGGCCTCGGTGCCGGGCACATCGACATGATCGAACTGGCGACAGGAACCATGCGCCACCTGCACCTGGGCAACAACCAGGCTCAACGCGATGTGCAGGCGATCAGCGAGAGCGTTGACGGCTCGATCTGGGTAGGCACGCAGGGACTGGCTCGCATCGACCCCGATACGCTGGACGTGCACGACTCGATCGTGCCCGCGCTGGAAAACAAACCCGTGCTCAGCATCCGGCCGGATGGCGCGACGTTGCTGATCGGCACCTATGAAGGTGTCTACCGTTACAACACAAGCAACCATTCGCTGGGGCATTTCGGCAACGTGCCGAGCGACCCCACCAGTCTGGCCAGCGAGACGGTACGGCAGATCGCGCAGGCAGGCAGTGACTGGTGGATCGGCACGACCCGCGGCATCAGCATCATCCACGACATCGACAGCAACAACGGCTTCGAGAATCTCACCCATCGCGCCGGCGACCCGTCCAGCCTGCCGCAGGACTACATCGGTTCCATCGCAAGCGATCCGAAAGGGCGCGTCTGGGTCAGCACCTATGGTGGACTCGGAGTGCTCGATCATCTCGTGGCGGGCGGTCCCTACGCGTTCAGGACGGTAGGGCTTGCGCAGGGTCTGGCCAGTGACAAGGTCAATGCAGTGCTCGCCGACGATCACGACCAGCTCTGGGCAAGCCTGTCCAACGATATCGCGAAGATCGATGGCGACACCCATGCGGTGCAGAATCTCGGCACCCGCGATGGACTGCACATCCTGAGCTACATCCACACGGCGGCGGCACGCGCCCCGGGCGGCGAACTGCTGTTCGGCGGTCTCGGCGGATTGACCGTGATCCGCCCGAACTGGAAGCCGCCCATGGTCGCGGCAGCACCGCTGGCGATCACACAGGCGGTGCTTGACGGAGTGGCGATATCGTTCGGCAAACTGCCGCGCGATGGCGACACGATCACGCTCGAACCACGCAGCCGCAACCTGCGCGCGGACTTCGCCCTGCTCGATTACAAGGCACCGATGGAAACCTTGTACAGCTATCGAATGGACGGCCTCGACGAAAGCTGGACGGAGATCCCCAAGGGCAGCTTGCCCAGTGCGATCTACACCAATCTGCCGCACGGCGATTACCGGCTGCAGCTGCGTGCCACCACCCGCGGCATGCATCCGCTTACGGTCGAAACCAGTCTGGCGGTGGTGGTCGATCCGCGCTGGTATGAAACCATCAGCGCACGCGTGGTCGCCGTGCTGCTGTTGCTGGCAACGATGCTCTGGCTGACCCATTTGCGCACCCTGTATCTGCGTCGGCAGGCCAAGCAGCTGCAGCTGAAGATCGACGACCAGACCCGCGACCTGCGCCTGGCCAACCAGCGGCTGGACGAGCTGGCCGGCACCGACGGATTGACCGGTGCCTACAATCGCCGGCGCTTTCTCGAACTGGCCGGCGGTCAGCGCGAACTGGCCGAAGATCGGCCGATCTGCATCGCGCTGTTCGATCTCGATCGTTTCAAGCTGATCAATGACACCCACGGGCATCTGGCCGGTGATGCGGTCATCCGCACCGCGATCGAGGTCATCAAGCAGCATTGCCGCCAGGGCGACCTGGTCGGTCGCTACGGTGGCGAGGAGTTCGTGTTGTGCCTGCCTGATACGCGCCTGATGCACGCGCTGGAAACCGGCGAGCGTATCCGCGATGCGCTCGCCGCCACCATCCTGCAGCATGATGACCGTCCGATCTCGGTGACGGTCAGCATCGGCATCGCCGCACTGCGGCCGGGCGAATCGATCGAGCAATGGCTGGCCCGCGCCGACAAGGCGCTGTACGAGGCAAAACGCGGCGGCCGCAACCGTTGCGTCGCCGCGGCCTGAGTCAGCTGGCGCCGTCGTCGCGCTTCGATTGGCGCAACAGGCTCAACGCCATTCCAGCGACCAGCAGTGCACCGCCGATCAACACGATCCACAGCAGCGACCGGGTCCAGTCGTACGGCACCCTGGGCGCCATCAGCGCGGCCGGACCACCGGCGTCGGTACGTTCGCCGATCATTGCCTGCGCGGGTTGCCAGGCGTTGCCGGCACCCGCCGGACGCATTTTTTCCAGCGCGGCATCCACCGGATAGTCGCCACGCCGGGTGGCATAGCTGCCGGCGAGCAGACTGTAGGGTCCGGCACCTTCGGCCAGAAACACGAAACGGTCCGCGTGCCATCCAATGGATAACGCAGGCGCCTGCGCGAGTGGCGTGTCGGTGTGAAGCCGCAGACGCTGCGTGCGTACCGGATCGAACGCCGTGGCTTTCACCTCGCCGCCCGCGTTGCCAACCTGCACTGCGGTGATGGTTGCCAGCGGCACCGCCGCGTTGTCACTGGCGAGCAGGACGAAGCGCGCCGCAGTGTTGGCGCTGGCCAGCATCACGCGGGCGGCTTCCACCGGCAAGGCAGCCGGCAACACATAGTCGTAGTCGGCGCCGCCGGTTTTCGATGGCGTACTGGTCTGTGCCTGCAAGGTCAGCCATTGACGCGATACGGCGCGATCAGCGAGCGGATCGGTATAAGTGCCGCTCAAACGAACCGCCGGCGTCTGCGTACTGTCCCACGGCGCGTCACCATCGATCAGACGAACCCGGTAATAGCGCGCGGGTTCGCCGCCGACGGTGATCGTGCGCTGCTCCACCGCGTCGTCGCCACGCCTTACGCTGACGATCTCGGAATCGTCGCTGCGACTGTCCCACTGCTGCAGGTCATTGCTCGCGTCGACGGCGAGATGGATGCGCAGGTCCTGTGCGGTCGCCGACGGTTCGAGCTCGATGCTCCGCAGGCTGACCTCGCGGTGTGCGTCGAGCAACCACTGCGTCGGTTTCGCGGCGGTGGCACCGTGCGGCTGATCGATCACGATGTCGCCGTTGGAATTGCGCTGCACGCGCACACCGTCAGTGCTGCCGGCACTGCTGGCGGGCAACGGCAACAGATGAGTCTTCAGCGTGTACGGATGCTGCTGCGCGGGTGTCGGCGGCAGCGGCGCGAACGGCACTTCGCGTCCCTGCGCGTTGACTACCACCAGGTCGCGCAGGTCGGCATCGCGACGCGACACGGCGTAAACCGCAGGGGTCAGTTCGACGCGCCAGGCTTCGCCAGTACCGCTGGTTTGCAGCGCGAAGCGATACGCATAGTCGGTGTCGGTGACAGCCGCCGCGCAGGTCGGCATCAACAGCGAAAGCACCAACAGCACACGTGGATTCATCACACGCAGACTCCATGAAGAACGATCAGGGCGCATCAGCGGCCTCCGCAAGGGATGGATGGGAACGTTTCGGCGGCGCCGGCGCGAGATAGCCGATCACGGTGCACAGCAGGCCATAGGCGATGAAGGACGCGATGCCGAACAAGTTGCCCAGATGACTGCGATCAACAAACAACAATTTCGCCAGCACCACGCCCATGGTGACCGCACCGGCGAGCCAGACCAGCCGTTGGCCGCGACGCGAACCCC
>JBDTZX010000131.1:0-2633 GCA_040004895.1 Rhodanobacter sp.
ACCTTCCATCATCCCGTGGCGTTCTGGCTGGGTTGCGCTGCGGTGATCGCCGGGGTGCTGGCGCACCTGCCGATGTTCGCGATGGCTGCCCCGATGCATTACCGGCTCGCCGGCATGCCGATGGACCACATGATGATGTTCGGCATGGCGCTGGTGCCGCTCGGCGTGCTGCTCGCCGGTTATGGACTGATGCCACGGATCGAGCAGATGCGCCGGACACTGCACGCCGGACGCAGCGCGTTGCCGTTCGATGTCGCCGACGGCGTGCCGCTCAATCGCGAGCACTGGAAACTGGTGACGGTGCTGACCATTGCGCTGGCGGTAGACGTGATGAAGCCCGCGACGATCGGCTTCGTGATGCCGGGCATGACAGCCGAATACGGCATCAGCGGATCGACTGGCGGCCTGCTGGCGTTGTCTGCGTTGAGCGGCACCACGGTCGGCTCGATCGTGTGGGGCCGGCTCGGCGACCTGTTCGGCCGTCGCTCAACCATCCTGCTGTCGGCGCTGATGTTCATGGGCACCTCGATCTGCGGTGCGATGCCCGCGTTCGGCTGGAACCTGGTGATGTGTTTCATGATGGGCGCAGCCGCCGGGGGCATGCTGCCGATCACCTTCACGCTGATGGCCGAGACCATCCCGACCGCGCATCGCGGCTGGTTGCTGGTGGCGCTGGGTGGAGTCGGGGCGTCGGCCGGCTATCTGCTGGCATCGGGCGCGGCGACGCTGTTCGAACCGAGGTACAGTTGGCGCGCGCTGTGGCTGCTGAATCTCCCCACTGGCGCATTGATCGTGCTGCTCAACCGCTACATTCCCGAATCGCCGCGTTTTCTGGCGCTGGCGGGTCTGGAAGACCAGGCGCGCGCAGTGCTGCAGCGATTTTCCGGCGGCGCGGTGACGGCCGTCGCCGAGGTGCATCAGCTGGCCGCATCCGCGGTGGCGAAGCCGCTCCCCGCACGCGTCGGCCTGCGCCAGCTGCTGCGCGGACGACATGCGCGCATCACCTGGGGACTGGCCACCTGTGCCATCGCGTGGGGCCTGGCGAACTTCGGCTTCCTGTTGTGGCTGCCGGCGAATCTGGTGAAACTTGGCATCGATGCGCACGGCAGCAGTGCGCTGCTGGCGCGCTCGGCGATCCTCGCGCTGCCGGGCATCCTCATCGTGGTGTGGTTGTACCAGCGCTGGAGCAGCATCCGCACCCTGGTGCTGTTCATCGGATTGACCGCGCTGGCCCTGCTGATCTTTTTCGGCATCGGTTTCGCGCAGATGCGCAACACCACCGTGACGACGGTCGCCACGGTCGCGCTGCTGTTGAGCATCAGCGGCGTGATCGCCACGTTGATTCCATATGCGGCGGAAATCTATCCGGTGCATCTGCGCAGCACCGGTGCAGGACTGATCGCGGGCTGCTCGAAGTTCGGCGGCATCCTCGGCGCGGCGGTGGGCGTCGCCGGCCTGTTCAACCACTTCGTGCTGTCGGCCTTGCTGATTGCGGGGCCGATGGCCGCTGCCGGCTGGATACTGGCGCGCAGCGGCATCGAAACACGCGGACATGGGCTGGAGGCGATCCAGCACGTGCTGTCGGAATAGACCCCGCCGTTTCTCGGCGGGGTCTATTCACGTCACACCGTCTGCGGGTTCGGCTTGTCCTGGTCGAGCCGGTATTCGCTGATCGCGCGGCTGACGTCCTTGGCACTCACCTTGCCGTCCCTTGCCAGCGCCGCGAGTGCGGCATGGGCGATCCAGCGACGATCGACCTCGAAGAACTCACGCAGGTGCGCACGCGTGTCCGAGCGGCCGAAACCGTCCGTGCCGAGCACCGTGTAACGCATGCTGTCGGGCATGAACGCACGGATCTGGTCGGCGAATTCGCGCACGTAGTCGGTGGCAGCGATCGCCGGGCCCTGCTGGCCTGTCAACAGCCCGGTGACGTACGGCACGCGCTGTTCGGCTTCCGGATGCAGGCGATTCCAGCGCTCCGCATCGAAACCATCGCGACGCAATTCGATGAAGCTGGGCACCGACCAGATGTCGGACTTCACGCCGAAGTCCTTCTCCAGCAATTCGGCGGCGGCGATCACTTCGCGCAGGATCGTGCCGGAACCGAGCAATTGCACGCGCAACTCGCCCTTCTTCGGCTTGCCTGCGTCCTTGAACAGGTACATGCCCTTGATGATCCCTTCCTCGCAGCCCGCGGGCATGTCCGGATGGTTGTAGTTCTCGTTCATCACGGTGAGGTAGTAGTAGATGTCCTCCTGCTCCTGCATCATCCGGCGCGTGCCGTCCTGCAGGATCACCGCGACTTCGTAGGAAAAGGTGGGGTCGTACGACTTCACGTTGGGAATCGCACCAGCCATCAGGTGCGAATGGCCGTCCTCGTGCTGCAGGCCCTCGCCGTTGAGCGTGGTGCGCCCGGCGGTGCCGCCAATCAGGAAGCCGCGCGAGCGCATGTCACCAGCGGCCCAGCACAGATCGCCGATGCGCTGGAAACCGAACATCGAGTAGTAGATGAAGAACGGCAGCATCGCCTGGTTGCTGTTCGAATAGCTGGTGGCCGCCGCCATCCACGAGGCCATCCCGCCGGCCTCGCTGATGCCCTGCTGCAGCACCTGGCCCTTCTGGTCTTCGCGGTA
>JBDTZX010000457.1:0-8796 GCA_040004895.1 Rhodanobacter sp.
CAACGTGCGCACGCCGGCGGCAAAATCCAGATCGATCGCCGCATGCACCTGCATCTGGTTGAATTCCGGCGAGACCATCTCGATCGGATCTTCCACCGTGCACACATTCAGCTCAGGCGTTGCCAGATGCTTGAGAGTGGAATACAGCGTGGTGGTCTTGCCCGAACCGGTCGGTCCGGTGACAAGCACGATCCCGTGCGGGCGTTCGACCATGCCGCGCCAGTTCGCATCTTCGCTGGGGGAGAAACCGAGCTGGGCAAACTCCTTGACCACCAGGTCGGGATCAAAGATGCGCATCACCACTTTCTCGCCAAATGCCGTCGGCATGTTGGAGATGCGCAGCTCGACCTCGCGCCCAAGGGCAGAGCGGGTCTTTATGCGACCGTCCTGCGGCCGACGTTTTTCCGCCACATCCATGCGCGCGAGGATCTTGATGCGTGCGGTTACCGCGGTCATCACCGGCGCGGGCAGCTCGAATACCTTGTGCATGCGTCCGTCGATGCGGAAACGGATCGATCCGGTCTCGCGGCGTGGCTCCAGGTGGATATCCGACGCGCGCTGCTCGAACGCGTACTGCAGCAACCAGTCGACGATGTGCACCACATGCCGGTCATCGGCGCCGACTTCGCCGGTCTTGCCCAGCTCCACCAATTGTTCGAAGTTGAGAATCGCCGATGAGGCGTCGCTGCCAAATGCTTTGGCATCCTGCGCAAGCTGGATCGAACGCTGGACGCCATAGAATTCCTGCAGATAGCGGTTGATGTCGATCGGGCTGGACACCACCCGCTTCACGTCACGGCGGATCATCTGCGCCAGATCGGTGGACCATGCCGTGTCAAACGGTTCGCAGGTTGCGAAGGTGACTTCACCGGGTGACATCGCCACGGGCAATATCTTGTGCCGCTGCGCATACGCGTGGCTCACCACCTGGGTCACGGCGGAGGCATTGATCTTCATCGGATCGATCTTGAGGTATGGCAGCCCGGCGTGACCGGCCAGCCATTCCGTCAATGCTTCGAGCCGCAATGGCCTTCCGGGTTCACGCTGATTGGAGAGCTTGGCATTGGCGATCAACACCAGCGGATGCAGTTCCACTGTGCTGCGACCCGCGCGAGCGCCCATGCGTACCTGTTTGGCGTCGTCGGCGAGCAAATAGCCATCGACCACCAGCGCAGCCAGCAAGTCGTCCAGTTCCAGTCGTCCACGACGACCAAGCAAGGATGCGATTTGTGGTGATGCGGCCATTGCCGAGATATCCCCGAGGTGCTTTTGCAGGCCGGAGCCCAGTGGTAGAGCGAGCTGCGGCTATACTAACGCGCTTTATCCAAGGTCACGGAAAACCATGTCCGCGTGCAGCTTTCAGGACGTTATCCAGACGCTCAACCGCTATTGGGCCGCGCAGGGTTGCGTGTTGCTGCAGCCGCTCGATACCGAGGTGGGCGCCGGTACATTTCACCCTGCCACCTTCCTGCGTGCGCTTGGACCGGAGCCGTGGGCTGCGGCCTATGTGCAACCTTCGCGGCGCCCCACTGATGGCCGCTATGGACAGAACCCGAACCGGCTGCAGCACTACTACCAGTATCAGGTGGTGATGAAGCCGAATCCGGAAAACATGCTTGATCTGTATATCGGCTCGCTGAAGGAACTCGGTCTCGATCCGCTCGTGCATGACTTGCGTTTTGTCGAGGACAACTGGGAGTCACCCACGCTCGGCGCATGGGGCCTGGGCTGGGAGGTCTGGTTGAACGGCATGGAAGTAACCCAGTTCACGTACTTTCAGCAGGCTGGCGGCCTGGAATGTCGCCCGGTGACCGGCGAGATCACCTATGGATTGGAACGGCTGGCGATGTATCTGCAGAACGTGGACAACGTGTACGACCTGATCTGGACCGATGGTCCGCGCGGCACCATCACCTATGGTGATGTGTTCCTTCAGAACGAGGTCGAGCAGAGTACCTACAATTTCGAGTACGCCAACGTGGCCGAGTTGCTGCGCTGGTTCGATGTCTGCGAAGACGAGGCCAACAAGCTGGTGGCAGCCAACCTGCCGCTGCCCGCCTACGAGCAGGTGATGAAGGCCAGCCACACGTTCAATCTGCTCGATGCGCGTCGCGCGATCAGTGTCACCGAGCGCCAGCGCTACATCCTGCGGGTGCGCGCGTTGTCGCGCGGCGTGGCTGAGACGTATGTGGCACAGCGCGAGAAGCTTGGCTTCCCTGGCCTGAAATCGGCGAAGGAGCACGCGCATGGCTGAGCACAAGTCACTGCTGGTCGAACTCGGCACCGAAGAACTTCCACCCAGGTCGCTCGACGATCTGTCCGACGCCTTTCTGCGTGGTATCTGCGATGGCCTGGCCAAGCGCGGGATTGCCGCGGGACTGGATCTGGCCCGGGCGTACGCATCGCCGCGTCGCCTGGCCGTGCTCGTCCCGAATGTCGCGATGACCCAGCCGGAACAGTCGATCGAAAGGCGTGGTCCGGCGATGAACGCCGCGCTGGATGTCGAAGGTCAGCCCTCCAAGGCGCTGCTGGGTTTTGCGCAGTCCTGCGGCGTCGAGGTGGCACAGCTGCAAAAGCTCGAAACCGACAAGGGCGCCTGGTTTGTCTGGCGCACGACCAAGCCGGGCCAGCCGGTCGCGGCGTTGTTGCCGGAAATCATCAGTGAAGCGCTCGGCAGCCTGCCGATTCCGCGCCCGATGCGCTGGGCCGATCACGACTACAGCTTCGTGCGTCCCGTGCATTGGCTGGTGATCCTGCATGGCGCCGAGATCGTCGATGGCGACGTGCTCGGGTTGAAAAGCGGGCGCAAGTCCAGGGGGCATCGTTTCATGCATCCGCAACTGGTTCACGTGGCCGATGCCGACGGCTGGCTGGATGCGATGCGTGCTGCCAAGGTCCTGGCCGATCCGCTTGAGCGCCGCCAGCGCATCCGCGCCCAAGTGGAGCTCGCGAGCCGGCAGACCGGTGGCGCGCCGCGGCTGGATGATGCCTTGCTGGACGAGCTGGCCAATCTCAACGAATGGCCGGTAGCGATCGCCTGTACCTTCGAACGCGATTTCCTGCAGGTTCCGCAGGAAGCACTGGTAACCACGATGGTGGCGAACCAGAAGTTCGTGCCGGTGTTCGATGCTGCCGGCACGCTCACCGAGCATTTCATCGGTGTCGCCAATATCGAGAGCAAGGATCCGGCTGAAATTCGCAAGGGTTACGAGCGGGTGATCCGACCACGTTTCGCGGACGCGAAGTTCTTCTGGGACGAGGATCTCAAGACACCGCTTGCCAACTATCAGGAACCGCTCAAGAACGTCACCTATCAGCAATCACTGGGCAGCTTGTGGGACAAGAGCGTTCGCGTCGCCGAGCTGGCGCGGGTCATCGCCAACCGGGTCGGCGTCGATGCTGCCCAGGCAACCCATGCCGCCGCTCTCAGCAAGTGTGACTTGTTGACCCGCATGGTCGGCGAATTTCCTGAACTGCAGGGCGTGATGGGGCGTTACTACGCACTGCGCCATGGCGAGCCCGCCGAAGTTGCCGACGCGTTGAGCACCTATTACCAACCGCGCTTTGCGAGTGATGCCATTGCCGTCGGCAAACTCGGGCAGGTTCTGGCAGTGGCCGAACGTCTGGATACGCTTGCCGGAATTTTTGCGGTTGGCATGAAGCCGAGTGGCAACAAGGATCCGTTTGCGCTGCGCCGCGCCGCTCTGGGTCTGGCGCGCACATTGATCGAGGCGGGTCTGGAGCTCGATTTGCGCGCCAGCTTTGTCGAAGCCTTGGAATTGCTTCCTGAAAGTGCGCTGCAGGCCGGCGTGAAACCCGGCAAGAACGGCGAAACAGCCCATTTCAATGCGGCCCAGCGAAGGGCCATCCTGCTGGATGAGTTGTATGACTTCGTGCTGGACCGCTTGCGCGGCTACTACGCGGACCAGGGCTTCGACAACGCGCAATTCGAAGCGGTGCTCGCAGTGCAGCCCGGCAGACTGACTGATTTTGACCGTCGTTTGCGTGCCGTTGCCGAGTTTGGTCGACGCCCGGAAGCGGCATCTCTGACCGCCGCCAACAAGCGGGTCGCCAACATCCTGCGCAAGCAGGCCGAGGAGGCCGGGGCGCCAGCGATAAGTCGGACGGTTGACCCCGCACGTTTCGAAACCGACGCAGAACGTGATCTTGCCGATGCGCTTGCATCCGCAAAGAGCGACACAGTCGAGGCACTTGCCGCCGGCGACTACGCCAGCGTGCTGGCCCGATTGTCCCGACTGCACATGCCGATCGACGCATTTTTCGACAGCGTTCTGGTGAACGCCGAAGATCCAGCCATACGCGCCAACCGACTGGCGCTGCTCGGTCAGTTGAAAGCGCAGTTCGGCGCCGTTGCCGACATCGCCTTGCTCTGAGCAAGGTTGGGATCGACAATAAAAAAGGCAGCCGCGATGGCTGCCTTTTTTTGCAGACGGGGCAACGCGATGTCAGGCTGAGCCCTGACCCTTGACCAAGCGTTCCGCCAGTCGATGATTGAACGTCACCATGGCCATCGGATCCACATGGGAGCCGCCGGGGCCGAGAATTTCGTACAGCTGCGTCAGCAAATCCGTGTTGTCCGACAGCGAGAGCTTGCTGTCCGCCAGACTCAATTCCGACTGCATGATGCGCATGGCCGTGTTCAGCCGCTGCGTGTCGACGGCGCCGCCAGTGGTGGTGGCCTGCGAGACGTGAGACAGCCCTGCTCCGTGCTGCGATCGATGCGAAGTGGCTTCTTCCGAGCTGTACTGGTCATCCATGTTGAGGGTCGTCGGGTCGACCTGAAGACTGCCTTCGCCCGCTACCAGCCAGACCAGGGAAATGCCCAATGCTCGTGCAAGGGTCACGCATCGCGCTCGCGACGGGTCGGTGTTGCCATCGCGCCAGCTTCGAACCACCCCTTCAGAAAAACCGCACTTTCGGGCGATCTCGGTAGCACTTCCTACGCGCTGAATCAGCAGTTTGATGCGCTCCGAAAAGGTTCCAGCAGTGACATTCGTCACTTTTTGCGTGTTCATAAAAAGGCGGCCGATAGGTGAGAATGGTACAGATGCAGGATTTTTGGATAAGTCAAGTGAAGGGGGCGTAAGAAAAAAGGTTAGGAAAGTGTTGACCTTCGTGATTTCTTGAATTAACGTCGCAATAACCTGCGCGAACATTCCAGTGCGGGTACCTACTTTAAATCATGTGGATCGGCACGGTATAGGCCCAACTGCGCTCGCAGTTGTCCTTAGATGTAACGAACACACAAAAGTTTCATGCGCCCGGAGAGTTCGGGCCGAACCATGGGGAGTCATCGCTTATGAATTCGCGTAAAAATTTAACGACCGGCCAACTTCGTCGTACGTCCCTTGCTATCGGCCTGGGTATTTGTTTGATGGGTGGTGTCGGGAACGTCATGGCCCAAGCAACCACAGGTAGCATCTTTGGTCAGGCGCAGGCTGGAGAGACGGTCTTAGTCAAGAGCACGTCCGGCATTACCCGCCAAGTTGCGGTTGATTCGACCGGTCACTATACGGTGAGTTCGTTGCCGCTGGGCGACTATACGGTCACCCTCCAGCGAGACGGGCAGTCCGTCGATTCGCGCTCGAAGGTCACGTTGCGTGTGGGTTCGGGTACCGAGGTTTCCTTCGGTGCACAGAACGCTCAGAACCTGTCGGCGGTGACTGTGCAGGCCAACGCCTTGCCGACCATCGACGTCAGTTCGGTCGATTCCCGTACGGTTATTACTTCTGAACAATTGGCGCGGCTGCCGATCGCACGTAGTGCTGAAGCGATTGCATTGCTGGCACCGGGTGTGGTCTCGGGCTCCGGCCTGTTCACCAACGCCAAGGGTCAATCGGTCGTCTCGTTCGGCGGTTCATCGGTCACCGAAAATGCCTACTATCTCAACGGCTTCAACACCACCGATCCGATCAGCGGATTCGGTGGTCTGACCCTTCCCTACGGCGCTATCGACCAGCAGGAAATCCTGACCGGTGGTTACGATGCCGCTTACGGTCGTTCCGATGGTGGTGTGATTAGTCAAATCGGCAAGCGCGGTAGCAACGAATGGCATTTCGGTGCCGCCATTCAGTGGACGCCTACCGATCTGCAGAGCGATCCACGCAATTTCTACTACGTGAATTCGCGTGCTGACCTGAATCCGGACAAGGCGGGCACCCGTGGCGCGCTCCGCCAGTACCGCCAGGACAACAAGTCGTGGACAACCACGGTGGATGCCTACGTCGGTGGCCCGTTGATTAAGGACAAGCTGTTTTTCTTCGCGGCGGTCGAAGCCGAGCGCGTGGAAGGTCATGGAGGTTTCAATTCTCCACTCGGCGGTGTGGCCACCACAAACAAGGACACCCATGCACGTTACGACAACCCGAAGTGGTACACCAAGGTGGACTGGAACATCACCGACAGCAATATCCTCGAGCTGACCGGCGCCTCGGACAAATCGTCATATCAGGGCACAATCGATTCTTGGAGTCCGGCCACGCATCAGGACACCGGATTCAACAGCTACGACACCTCAACCAAGGTTGCTCAGGATTTGTTCTCGGGCAAGTTCACCAGCTACATCACCGACGACCTGACCTTTACGGCCATGTACGGCAAGATGAAGGGCACCCTGTACAGCAACACGCCGGGGTACGATCCCACTAATCCTTACCTGTTCACTCCCGAAAATCAGAATCCGGCGTTCAATGGCGGGACCCCAGTCCGTAACAACCAGACCGTCATTCAGATCTCCGATCCGAAGCACCAGACGCACACCACCAACCTGCGTATTGATCTGAGCTACAAGGTGGGCGATCACACCATCACCGGTGGTATCGACAACCAGAATGTGGCGGATGTAGACGACGGTGTGGTGATGGGCGGACCGGGCTATGCGTGGGAGTACGACAAAGGTGCAGCCAATACCTACATCATCGGTGGTCCAGCCACTGGTGCCGATTGGCAGTTGAGTCCCTGGGTACAGGCACCGGGTACTGCATCCAACGGCTACTACGTCGCACGCTACATTCAGAGCGCAAGTGCGTCGGTGCGAGTCAGTCAGCACGCACAGTACATTCAGGATTCTTGGCAGATTAGCGATCGCTGGCTGGTCAAGGCGGGCCTGCGCAATGACCAGTTCACCAACTACAACGGCGTCGGTGTGCCTTACCTGCGTCTGACCAGCCCGCAGTGGGCGCCGCGCGTCGGTTTCAGCTGGGACATCAATGGCGACTCCAGCTTCAAAGTCTACGGCAATGCTGGCCGTTACTATCTGGCGATGCCCGCCAGCGTAGCCCAGCGCTCCGCCGGTGCCTCGCTGTATACCCGTGAATATTTCACCTACACCGGCATTGATGCTAATGGCGCCCCGACCAACCTAACACCAATCCAGACCAGTACTGGCGGCCCGATTTCGGCCAACTTGGAATACGGCATTCCGCGTGACCCGAAGACTGCCGCGGTGACTAACCTGAAGTCTGAGTACCAAGACGAATACATCCTCGGTTTCGACAAGAAGCTGGGTGATGCATGGGTGTACGGCGCCAAGGCCACCTACCGCAACCTGCGCAATGCGATTGACGATGTCGGTGACTCCCCGGCCATTGCGGCCAAGATGGCGGCGATGGGCATCGATCCGGCCACTATCGGCACGATTCAAGGCAGCTACCTGATCAACCCCGGTGCCACCAACATCTTCGAGATTCCGAAGGTCGGTGGTGGCTACTACAGCGTGGCGATGGACTGGAAGAACGACTTCCACTTCAACACCACCCTGAAGCGCAAGTATTACGGATTGGATGTGTATCTTGAGCATCCGTTTGACGGCAAGTGGTTCGGCAAGGTCGACTACCTGTACTCAAAGAGCTACGGCAACAGCGAGGGTCAGGTGCGTTCGGACATCGGTCAGACCGACGTGTCGGCTACGGTGGACTGGGATTACTCCTATGTCATGGACTATGCCAATGGCGATCTGGCCAACGACCGTCGCCATCAGCTCAAGGCCTTCGGTTCCTACCAGATGACGCCGGAGTGGCTGGTTTCGGGCAATCTGGCAGTACTCTCCGGTTCGCCACGGAGCTGCTTGGGTGCCTACGGTGCAGATCAGACCTATCCTGGCCTGGGCTACGGTGACTTTCATCACTTCTGCAACGGTCTGCCGTCCTCGCCGGGCAAGACGCACAATCCGTGGACATATACGCTCAGCTTGGGTGCCGAGTACCGTCCGGAATGGGCCGACAAGAAGTTGGGGTTCAATGTGTTCGTCTACAACGTGCTCAACCAGCAGAAGACCACGCAGACCTACGCCCGATACGGTAACTCCATTCCAAACCCTGTTACGGGTGCATACGATGGATTGAACATCAGCTACTTGCGCCCGTATACGGCACAGACTCCGCGTTATGTCCGTTTCGGTATCACGTACGACTTCTGATGATTTGATGTAGCAAATGCATCACTACAGCTAGAAGGAAGCCGCCAGATTGACTCTGGCGGCTTTTTTTATGGCGGGTGAAGGCCCAGTGTCTGGTGATACGGGGCATTGCTCCAAGGAGTGTCAGGCCGCTATTGTTCCTGGAGCTACCGCGAAGCAATAGTCATCGCGGGTGAAGAGCCAACAAGCTGCCACGAACACTCCTCCTCCAGGACATCGCATGAGCCAATTCGCATTGCTGGGCAAGCGACGTTTCGCGCCGTTTTTCTGGACGCAGGCTCTGGGAGCCTTCAACGACAACGCTTTCCGCAATGCGCTGGTGATGCTGGTGGCGTTCCAGATGGGCCTGGACGATCACA
>JBDTZX010000192.1:0-8783 GCA_040004895.1 Rhodanobacter sp.
TGCCGGCTGTGGCCCCATCCGCCGTTGCGCGACTGGCAGCCGTCATCCACCGCGGTGTACGACGATCATGGCCGGCTGATGCGGCTGACGCTGGCCAGTGACGATCGCTACCGGCTGTGGGTTCCGTTGCAGGACATTTCGCCGCAACTGGTCGATGCCGTGCTGCTGCACGAGGATCGCTGGTATCGCTGGCACCCCGGCTTCAATCCCTATGGCCTGGCGCGCGGTGCGTGGATCACCTATGTGCGTCATGGCAATCCGCAGGGCGGTTCCACCATCACCATGCAGTTGGCGCGATTGTTGTGGAAACTCAATACGCGCTCGCCACTGGGCAAGTTGGAGCAGGTGGGGCGTGCGGTCCAGCTGGAACTGTTCTATTCGAAGCGGCAGATCCTCGAGGCCTATCTCAACGATGCGCCGTATGGCCGCAACGTCGAAGGCGTGGGCGCAGCCAGCCTGGCCTATTTCAACAAGTCGGCCGGTGCGCTCAGCCTGCCCGAAGCGCTGACTTTGGCAGTGATTCCGCAGGATCCCACCCGTCGGTTGCAAAGCGCAGGCGCCGATGCGCAGAACCTGATCAATCCACGCCTGGCCGCGTCGCGCAATCACCTTTACGCGCACTGGTTGCGCAGCCATCCGAACGACGCGGCGCTGAAACCTCTGTTTGCGTTGCCGTTGAACCTGCGACCGCTGTCGCAGTTGCCGTTCGAAGCCCCACATGCGGTGGAGCAGGTGCTGATGCAACGCCAGATCGAGGGCGGCGGCGCCGATTCCCGCGTTGCCACTACCATCGACCTGGATCTGCAACATGGGATGGAGCGGCAGATCAGTCACTACATCGCACGCAATGCATCGCGCGGCTTTCGCAATGCGTCGGCGATCCTGATCGACACCCGCGACATGAGCGTCAAGGCGATGGTCGGTTCGGCAAATTATTTCGATCGCTCGATCCAGGGCCAGGTCAACGGCACGCTGGCCAAGCGTTCGCCCGGATCCACCCTCAAGCCTTTCATCTATGCGCTGGGTTTCGACCAGGGGGTATTGCATCCACAAACCGTCCTGCGCGATGTGCCGACCTCGTTCGGTCCGTACACGCCGGAGAATTTCGATGGTCACTTTCTCGGCCCGATCACCGCCACCGATGCGTTGATCCGCAGTCGCAATATTCCCGCCGTGTGGGTTGCCTCCCAGCTGAAGCAACCGAGCCTGTATCAATTTCTGCACGATGCCGGGATCAGCCGCATGGCCAGCGAAAAGCACTATGGGCTAGCACTGGTGCTCGGTGGCGGCGAAGTGACGATGCAGGAACTTGGTGGGCTGTACGCGATGCTCGCCAATCGCGGGGAGCTGAAACCACTGCGGTTGCTGGCCGATGATCCGCAGGTCGCCGGCACCCGCATGCTCAGCGACGAATCCAGTTTCATGGTGATGGACATGCTGCGGCAGAACCCGCGTCCGGACGAGACCACTGGCGCGCAACCCTCGCGATTGCCGGTGTACTGGAAGACCGGCACTTCGTGGGCGTTCCGCGATGCGTGGACCGCAGGCAGCTTCGGCCCCTATGTGCTGGTGGTGTGGATCGGCAACTTCGACAGCACCGGCAATCCGGCCTTTGTCGGGGTAGATGCCGCCGCGCCGCTGTTCTTCCAGATCATCGATGCGTTGCGTGCCGAGCGACCGCAGCTGGCTGAACCGATCCGGCACATGCCGGAGAACCTCAAGCGCGTGCAGATCTGCCTTGCCAGCGGTGACCTGCCGAACCAGTGGTGTCCGCAGAAAGGCATGACCTGGTTCATTCCGGGCAAGTCGCCGATCCGCGTCAGCAACGTGCACCGGCCGGTGGTGATCGACGACAGTACCGGGCAGCCTGCGTGTCCGCCCTATTCGGGCAAGCGTACCCACGTGGAGGTCTACGAATTCTGGCCGTCCGACCTGCAGCATGTGTTCGCGCAGGCCGGCATTCCCCGCCGCAAGCCACCGCAGAATCCCGATTGCAACAACGCCGGTGCGCCGGAGGGCGATCCGCCGCAGATCACGTCGCCGTTGCGCGGCAGCACTTATGCGATGCGTCTGACCCAGCTCGGACAGGAACGGATTGCCTTCGTCGCCACCACCGATGCCGATACGCATGCGTTGTACTGGTTCGTCAACGATGCCTATGTCGGTCGCAGCGCGCCGGGCGATTCGCTGCTGTGGCAGCCGCAGACCGCGGGTAGTTACAATGTGCGGGTGGTCGACGACCATGGCCGCAGCGATCAGCGGCCGCTTGGTGTCAGTCTGGTCGAATAGATATCGGGGAAGCCGCGGAACGCTGCGCTATGCTCACGGTCTCAGCAGCATCCCCCAAGGTGTTCGCCGCCGCCATGTCGTCGCCCCAGGCCTTGTCCTACTACCGCGCCACGGCCACGCCGTACACGCCGTATGCCCCACTGCAGGGCAACGCGCACGCGCGGGTGGCCATCGTCGGCGGCGGTTATGCGGGTTTGAACACGGCGCTGGGGCTGGCCGAACGTGGCGTGCAGGACGTCATGCTGCTGGAGCGCGAGGAGGTCGGCTTCGGTGCGTCGGGTCGCAACGGTGGCTTTGTCTTTGCCGGCTATTCGCTGGGCGAACAGTCGCTGCTCAGGCAGCTTGGCAAGCAACATGCATGTGCGCTGTTCGATCTCACCACCGATGCGGTGCAGCGCATCCGCCAGCGTGTTGCCGACTACGCAATTCCATGCGACGTGGTCGACCAGGGCGTGATCTGGGCCAACTGGTTTCGCGATCCCGCGGTACTGCGCCAGCGTCAGCAACTGCTGGCGGAAAAGTTCGGTGTGGAATGGCAATGGCTGGCACAGGCGGAGCTGCGCGAACGCATCCGCAGCGAGCGCTATCACGATGGGTTGTACGAACCGGATGCATTGCATCTGCACCCGTTGAACTACGCGATCGGCCTGGCGGCAGCAGCCAGCAGGCAGGGTGTACGCATCCACGAAAGCAGCGGCGTGCGCAGCATGGTTCGCGAAGGGCTGCAATGGCGACTGCGCACGGCACAGGGCGATGTGCTTGCCGACCAGGTGGTACTTGCCTGTGGAGGCTATCTCGCCGGGCTGCAGAAGCCGATCGATCGTGCGATCCTGCCGATTGCCACCTATGTGATGGTGACCGAGCCGCTGTACGAACGCCTCGACAATTGCCTGCACACCCGGGCCGCTGTCTACGACAGCCGTTTCGCTTTCGACTACTACCGTTCGCTGCCGGATACGCGGTTGCTGTGGGGCGGCCGCATTTCCATCCGCAACCGCTCCCCGCAGGCGGTGCGGCGATTGCTGACGAAGGATCTGCTGCGCGTGTTTCCGCAATTGAAAGGCGTGAAAATCGACTATGCCTGGTCAGGCCTGATGAGCTACGCGCGCCATCAGATGCCGCAGATCGGCGGCAGCGACAACGGCTTGTGGTGGGCGCAGGCATTCGGCGGACACGGGCTGGCGCCGACCGCTGCCGCCGGTGAGTTGCTGGCGGCAGCGATCGCCGGGCACGATGATCGCTGGAAGCAGTTTGCCGACTACGGACTCGGCAGCACGCATCGTCCTTTCGGGTACCTCGGTGCACAGGCAAGCTACTGGTGGCAGCAGGGACACGACTGGCTGAAGACGAGGCTGGAAGGATGAGTGAAGGTTCGAGTGGCATGCCCGCGGAAATCAGCTGGGCGGATTTCGAGAAAGTATTGATCGTTGCCGGTACCGTGACGCGCGTGGAGCCGTTTCCCGAAGCACGCAAGCCAGCATGGAAAGTCTGGGTGGATTTCGGCCCGTATGGCGAAAGAAAAACCAGCGCGCAGATCGTCGCGCTCTACAGCGCAGACGAACTGGTCGGTCGGCAGATCGTCGGCGTGATCAATTTCCCCGAAAAGCAGATCGGTCCATTCCGTTCGCAGTTCCTGCTGACAGGATTCCACACCGACGCCGGGGTGGTGATCACCGCGATCGAACGACCGGTGCCCAACGGCACACGGCTCGCCTGATGGACGGTCAGTTGCGCGCTGCACGACTTGGGGATGCCGCCGAGATCGCTCGCCTCGCCGATGAACTCGGCTACCCGGTGGCGTCGTCGGAGATGGCTGAGAGACTCTTGCGCATCCTGCCGCTTCCGGTCCATCACGTGTGCGTCGTGGATGGCGGCCGGACCTTGTTGGGCTGGATCGCGGTCGAGCAGCGCATGACGCTGGAATCAGGCGAGCGTTTCGAAATCGTGGGCCTCGTCGTGAGTGCATCTGCGCGTCAGGGCGGTGTGGGACGCCGGCTGGTGGAAGAAGCGGAACGATGGGCCCGCGCAGCGGGCGCCGGCATGATCAGCGTGCGCTCCAACATCACGCGAGACGCCTCGCATCCCTTCTACGAACGCCTGGGCTATGTCCGGCGCAAGACGCAGCACGCCTACAACAAGCTGCTCGACGCGCCGGCGTGAATCGCGCGACACCTCGCATGAGGCGTTGCCCCGAATCCGCCATGTGCGGGCCATGCTGACGACGGCGTACGCAAACATCATGGCGTTGCGTTTCTCAGGAATTGCCATGATGACGTTGACTCGATATGTGTTTGGCGTGTTTTTGGTCGCCGCGACTTTCGCGGCAACCGCCGCGCCGAAGCAGAACCCGGACTGGAGCCGGCCACGCCAGCCGTTCCGTGTCTATGGCAACACCTGGTACGTCGGCACATACGGACTCGGCGCAATCCTGATCACCTCACCACACGGCCACGTGCTGATCGACGGCACGCTGGAGAGCAATGCGCCGCAGATCGAGGCGAACATCCGCAAGCTGGGTTTTCGTGTGGGTGACATCCGCGCGATCCTCAATTCGCATGCGCACTCCGATCACGCCGGTGCCATCGCCGCGTTGTCGAGGGATAGTGGTGCCACCGTTTATGCCAGCGCGGCGGGCGCACGTGCGCTGGAGGTCGGCGGCGCCGATCGGGAGGATCCGCAGTACGGCATGGTGCCACTGTATCCGTCGGTATCGAGGGTCCGCATCGTCGCCGACGGCGAGACCGTGCATGTCGCAGATATCGCCATCGTTGCGCACTACACCCCCGGCCATACCCCGGGGAGCACATCGTGGACGTGGAACTCCTGCGCAGGGAATCGCTGCCATTCGATTGCCTACGTTGACAGCGTCGTCCCGATCAGCCGGACTGGCTATCGCTTTTCCGATGATGAAAGACACCCTCGTCGCACCGAGGATTTTCGCCACTCGCTTGCCGTCATCGCCGCGCTGCCATGCGACCTGTTGGTCACACCACATCCTGACGCCAGCGACTTCATGGACAAGGTCGCGCGGCGTGATCAAGGCGCGCAGCCCGATCCGCTGATCGACCCACGAGCGTGCGTCGCCTATGCGGCCGAGGGCACCGTTCGGCTGGACGCGCGATTGGCGCGGGAGCAAAAGAACGCGCCGTAGTTTTGAATGGCTCAGCGATCCAGCCACACTTCCAGACCCTGCGCGTTGAGTTCGATATCCATTCCGAGCAAGACCAGGAGCTCTTCGCGATTCTGGCTGCACCCATGCGCGGCGGCGCGCATGACGTAGAGATCGGTCAGCGCCTCGACCAGTGCCTCATGACGTCGAGGATCGCCCTTCGCGACCAGCGCCAGCGCCAGCGCCACCATCGCATCGATCTGCTGATGCAGATCTTCGGCCAGGGTGGCTGCATTCTCCACCCGGTCGTAGTGGGTGAGATACATCGCCGCAGGTTTCAGCGCGACCAGTCGCTCGATCGACGCATGCAGCGCATCGGGATCGAATTGCACCGGTGACGTGGTAGGCAGGATGAAAGGCCCGTTGGCAGAATCGAATTCGCGATACGACAGGCCGAACACGTCGCCGGTGAAACACACGTTGGCCCGCTCGTCATGCACGGCAATGTGGTGTTTCGCGTGGCCGGGCGAATGGATGCACAGCAGCGCGCGCCCGGCCAGATTCACGACCTGTCCATCCGCCGCCTCCACCACGCGATCGGCGTCCACCGGCACCAGACGACCATAGGTCTGCTCCATCACTGCGGTGCCGTACACCGCGCTGGCGCCGGCCCAGAGCGCGGTCGGATCGATCATGTGGCGTGCGCCGCGTGGATGCACCACCAGTTGCGCATTCGGCAGCCGGGCGATCAGTTCGCCTGCGCCACCGGCATGATCCAGATGCACATGGGTGAGAATCAGCCAGTCCACATCGGCCGGCGTCAGCCGGGCCTCATCCAGCGCCGCCAGCATGCGGGGCACCGCAAAGCCGGTGCCGCAATCGACGAACGCGCCGCGACCGCTTTCGACGATCAGGTAGGCCGCGTCGAAGCCCGGCCGTACGAAGCCGGTATCGATCGTGTGGATGCCATGGACGGAAACCATCGCTGTCTCACTTCTGCGGAATCCCGGCGAGAGTAGCAAATCACGGCGATCATCCACTTCTGATCAGTGCCTGGCCCGCACAACGGAAGGTGAGGTTGATCCGATCCTTGTCGAATGCGTGGTTATGGCCCGGCTTCAATGGCAAGACGCCGTGGTAGCACAGCCGTGCCGGTCCACCCCAGACCACCACATCGCCGTGCGCGAGCGGAATGCGCTGGGTTCGATCCGAACGCTTCAAGCCACCGAACAGGAACGTCGCTGGCACACCGAGCGACACTGACACGATCGGCTGGCCATAGTCGTGCTCGTCGCGATCCTGATGCAGCCAAAGCCGGGCACCGGCCTGATAACGGTTGATCAGGCATGCATCCGGCACGAAGCCGACGAAGCCTGCATGCGTCGCTGCGTTACTTGCCAGCTGCAGAAAGGTTTGTGGCATTGCCGGCCAGGGCTTGCCGGTGTCCGGATCGGCCGGGCCGTAGCGATAGCCCCGACGATCGCTGATCCAACCCAATGATCCCGTGTTGGTCATGGCCACCGCCATGCGCAAACCGCCGGGTGTGAGCAGATGACGGAACGGCGCCTGCGCGATCACTGCATCGATGCCGGCGAGCAGACCGGATTCGCTCGCCAGCGCGAAACCTGGCAACAGCATCGCGCCGGGACACAGCTCCCGATCAGGTCGTGCCGGTGCGCTGGATGCATCGCCGAAGAGATCCGCGGTGTTCATGTCGCATCGTGAAAAATGATGCCGAGCGTATGTCGATGACCACAACGTACGCGGCTGACGCCGTGCCGCAAGTTGACCCGGTAGACACCGCGCGACCCATGCACCGGCCGATGATGGACTGCAAAGATCACCGCGTCGCCCTGACGCATTGGCACCACTTCGGCGCGCGACTGCATCCGCGGGCGCTGCTCGGCGAGCACGAATTCACCGCCGGAGAAATCGCGTCCCGGCTCGGACAGCAGGATCGCCAGTTGCAGCGGGAACACATGTTCGCCATACAGATCCTGGTGCAGGCAGTTGTAGTCGTCGCTGCCGTACTGCAGCAGCAGCGGCGTAGAGCGCGATTGACCCGCCGCATGGCAGCGGTCGATGAAATCCGCATGCGATTCCGGGTAGCGCGTATCGAGACTCATCTCGACGTTCCAGCGGTTCGCAATCGATGCAAGGTGAGGATAGAACGACTCGCGCAGTTCGCTGACCAGACCCGGTAACGGATAATCGAAATACTTGTATTCACCGCGCCCGAAACCATGCCGCGCCATCACCACACAGCTGCGGAAGAGGGCATCATCCGCATAGCTTTCCGCGAGCCGGCGACTTTCCTGCGGTTCGAGCAACTGCTCGATCGTGGCGCAGCCTCTCGCGTCGAGATCATAGGCGACCCGGCCCCAGTTTATGTCGGAGAGTCGTGCTGATATGTGGATCGGTTCGGCGAGGATGTTGCGTGGACTGGCGTTCATGGCGGTTCTGCGCGTGGCTGGAGCGATCAATCTAGCGGCGCCATCGATGCCATTCACTCCGATTCTTGTGCTCACCACTGCAGCATGATCTTGCCGATGTGCGCACTGCTCTCCATCAATGCCTGCGCCTTCGCTGCGTCGGCCATCGGAAAGACTTTGTAGATCACCGGATGCACCTTGCCAGCCTCAAGCAATGGCCAGACGTTCTCGTGCAGTTGCCGTGCAAGCGTGCCCTTGAAGGCGGCCGATCTCGGTCGCAGCGTCGATCCGGTGACGACCAGGCGTCGCCGCATCAGCAACGACGCATCGATGGCGACCTTGCTGCCGCCGAGTGTGGCGATGATCACCAGTCTGCCATCCTCGGCCAGCGCATCGAGCTCACGTGGCACATAGTCTCCGGCCACCATGTCGAGGATCACATCCACACCGCGCCCTCCGGTGTGCTGTTTCACCACTTCGACAAAATCCTGCTCGCGGTAATTGATCGCGTGCACGGCGCCGAGCTTTTCGCAGGCGCTGCACTTTTCCGCACTGCCTGCTGTGGCGAATACGCGATGGCCGAAGACGTGCGCCAGCTGAATCGCGGTGACGCCGATGCCGCTCGAGCCACCTTGCACCAGCAGGCTTTCGTGCGCGCCGCCTTCGCCGCGACCGAGCTTGCCGCGGTCGAACAGGTTGCTCCACACGGTGAAATAATTTTCCGGCAGTGCAGCCGCGTCGATCATCGAAAAACCGCCTGGAACGGGCAGGCACTGCGCCAGCGGCGCGACCGCGTATTCGGCATAGCCTCCACCGGCCAGCAGGGCACAGATCGCGTCGCCGACTTTCAGCCCGAAGGGGTTCTCGCCGTCGACGTCGCCCTCGACCAGCGTGCCAGCCACTTCCAGTCCCGGAATGTCGGACGCGTCCGGTGGTGGTGCGTAGTTTCCCCG
>JBDTZX010000503.1:0-2624 GCA_040004895.1 Rhodanobacter sp.
TTGCCGATCCATATGCGCGGCTGGACCTTCGGATCGAGAAAAGAAAGCGCATGATCATGCAGCAAGCCGGGCAGACAGGCGGCAATCAACGCGCTCTGCATCGCCAGCCCGGGTGGATTGTCCTGGCGGCTGTAATGCGCCAGCCGCTGCAGGCCCTGGGTAATCGAGACGCGGTGATGAGCGTAGTTGAACGCATCGAAATCCGCGTTGTAACCGACGATGCCTTCCTCTTCGGCAGGCATCAGCAAGGCGTCGACGTCGCTGCCGTTGTCGAACGCTGCAAGCCCCTTGGCGAAGGCCGTGTCCGACTCGCCGGCCAGACGTACCAGCGGCCAGTTCTTCGCCAGGTTTCGAATCACCACAGGTCGGTCGCTGCCCACGATGTCATCGAGCCCGGGTGCGCGAGCGGTCGCCGGATATTCGTCGATCGCTGTGCTCATGTTCGATCCGGCGATGACCGAGAATCGAATCGCGCATCCAGCTCGCGCACCGTGCGGATGAATGCCGCCATCTTTTGCTCATCCTTGATCCCCGGCTCCGACTCGATCCCGCTGGCGACATCGACTGCCCACGGCCGCGCCAGACGGATGGATGCAGCAACGTTTCCCGCGTTCAGGCCGCCGGCAAGCATCAGCGGCTGAGTCGTCGAGGCTGGCATCAGCGACCAGTCGAATACCTTGCCGCCACCGCCAGGTTCGCCCAGGCCGTGACCGTCCAGCAGCAGGCCGGCGGCCTGCGGATAGTCGTGCAACCGTGCCAGCGCGACGTGCCCATCGCCCATGGCGATCGCCTTGATGTAGGGGCGGCCGAACTGCGCGCACCAGTCATCCGTTTCAGCCCCGTGGAACTGCAGCAGCGCCGGTTGCACGCTGTCGATCACCTCGCGCACCAGCGTGGCGTCGTCGTCCATCAGCAAGGCCACGGTGCCGACGAACGGCGGCATCGCGCGCACGATGCTGCGCGCGCGCGCGATCGATACACGCCGACGACTGCGCGCGCTGATCACCACGCCGATGGCGTCCGCACCGAGGCTGACCGCCAGCAGCGCGTCCTCGACCCGGGTCATGCCACAGCATTTGATTCGGGTCATGCGGCGTCCTCCGCCAGGCTGACTTGCGCTGGCAGACCCCAATGTCTTTCGTAGCGCGGACCGAGGAAGGTCAGGCCCGATGCCGGCGCGGTGGGTCCGGCGACATGCCGGTCGCAACCTGCAAGCAGTTCGGCCATCCACGCAACTGGCTGTTCGCCACGGCCGATCAGCAGCAGCGAACCGACGATGTTGCGCACCATGTGATGCAGGAACGCATTCGCCTCGATGTCGACGATGACGTGTTCGCCTTCACGGCGGACTGCGATTTCCAGCACGGTGCGCCGCGGATGCGCCGCCTGACACGACAGCGCCCGAAATGCACTGAAATCGTGCGCACCGAGCAGCGCCTGCGCCGCGTCATGCATGTGCTGCGCATTCAGCGGCAGGCGTTCCCAGGTGACATGGCGCGCATCCAGTGCGGCCCGCACCGGCCGGTTGAGGATCCGGTAGCTATAGCGCCGGCTGCGTGCGGCATAGCGGGCGTGGAAACTTTCCAGCACCGGCTGCGCCCACAACACCGCCACGCTGGCTGGCAGGTTCGAACTTGTCCCCAGCACCCAGCCGCGCATGTCGCGACGGGCTTCGGTATCGAAATGCACGACCTGGCAACGCCCATGCACACCGGCATCAGTGCGGCCAGCACAACAGATCTCCACCGGGTGCGCTGCCACCTTCGAAAGCGCCCGCTCGACCGCCGACTGCACGCTTGCATCGACTTTCAGGCGCTGCCAGCCGCAAAAATCGGTGCCGTCGTATTCGATGCCCAGAGCGATGCGCATGACCTTGTGCGGGAAACCTGGAAGGGTGCCAGAGATTAGCAGGCCTCCAACGACGTCGGGCCGGCAAGGCCGGCCCGACGTATCGTTCGATGCATGCGGGACGCGTCAGTGCAGGCTTTCCAGCAGGCGCCTGGCCACATCCTGCTGCATCTGGCTGCCTTCCTTGAGGACTTCGCCAAGCATGGCGCGAGCGCCGTCGGCGTCGCCCATGTCCAGATAGGCACGTGCCAGATCGAGCTTGGTATCCACCGGATCGTCGTTGAATTCACCCAGATCATGACCATGATCCGTTGCGGAGTGCGGCGGCTCGGACTCGTCGGATTCCCAACCAGGGGTGGATTCGCTGACGGAAGCCGGCGGCGGCGCATCCGCGTGCAGCGCATCGGCACCATCCGCTGCAGCCATGCGATGGGCCGAAGTCAAATCGAAATTGAAATTATATTCGCTGACCTTCTTTGGCGAGGCCGGCAGAGGCGGCACCGGCGGCGGCGAAGCGGCGGCATCGCTGTTTTCCGCGTAGTCATCGATATCGAACGCGCGGCGCGCCTCGCTTTCCTCATGCACCGGCAGCTCCGGATGATGGTCGAACAACGGATGCTCCGGCACCAGGTCTTCACCCATGTGCACCACATCCTGCCATTCATCCTGCTGCGGATCGGTGATATGGGCGTGCATCGCTTCGGCAGCGGCTTCGAAATGATCGACGTCGCGACGCGAGTAGTACAGCGTGACCAGTTCCAGATGCAGACCGATGT
>JBDTZX010000072.1:0-2619 GCA_040004895.1 Rhodanobacter sp.
AGATCTGGCGTGGCGGCTGCATCATCCGCGCGCGCTTCCTGCAGAACATCACCGATGCGTATGCCGAAAACAGTGATCTGGCGAACCTGTTGCTGGCGCCGTATTTCCGCGACATTGCCGCGAACTACCAGACCGCGTTGCGCGACGTCGTCACGGCAGCGATCCAGGCTGGCGTCGCGGTGCCGTGCTTCTCCTCTGCCATCGCCTACTACGACGGCTATCGCAGCGAGCGGCTGCCGGCGAACCTGATCCAGGCGCAACGCGATTTCTTCGGCGCGCACACGTTCGAACGAATCGACATGAAAGGCAGTTTCCACGAAGAATGGAACTGACGCGGCGTGCCCGAACTGCCTGAAGTCGAAACCACGCGACGCGGCATCGAGCCGCATCTGGTCGGCCGACGCATCGCGCGTGTCACGCTGCGGCGGCCGGATCTGCGCTGGCCGATCCCGCCTGAAGTCAGTCGGCTGCTTCCGGGCCAACGCATCGACGCGGTGGAACGTCGCGCGAAATACCTGCTATTGCACACCGAAATCGGCAGCGCACTGCTGCATCTGGGCATGTCCGGCGTGCTGCGCGTGCTGCCGCCTGACGCACCGGTCGGCAAGCACGATCACGTCGACATCGCGCTCGAACCCGCCGGCGCAACGGCAGCGCGCGTCCTTCGTTTCACCGATCCGCGTCGCTTCGGTTGCCTGCTGTGGCAGCCGCCCGGCGAAACGCACGAACTGCTGGCGAATCTCGGCCCCGAACCGCTCACCGATGCGTTCGATGGCGACCTGCTCTGGCATCGATCGCGCGGCCGCAAGGCGGCGGTGAAACTGTTCCTGATGGACAACGCGGTGGTCGTCGGCGTGGGTAACATCTACGCCAGCGAAGCGCTGTTCGCCGCCGGCATCGACCCGCGGCGACCCGCAGGCAGCATCTCGCGGGCGCGCTACGCGACGCTGGCGGCGGAAGTGAAACGGATCCTGGCCTGGGCGATCGAGCGCGGTGGTACCACGCTGCGCGATTTCCTCAACCCCGACGGCCTGCCCGGCTATTTCTTCCGCGAGCTGAACGCGTACGGCCGCGCCGGCGAATCATGCCACGTGTGTGGCGCGCTGATCCGGCAGGTCGTCTTGGGCCAGCGCTCGACCTTCTGGTGTCCACGCTGCCAGCGCTGAATCAACGGACACCCAGGCTGCGTCACTCCGGCCAGTCGAACGCCACGAACGTGTTGTTGAACTCCGGATCATCGAGACCACCGCCCAGACGCACCTGCACGCCAGCCGGGATACCTTCGATATCCAGCGTCTGTCCGTTGACGAACTGAACGCCCAGCGCCATCAGTTCGGCCAGCTTTTCGCACAGCATGCCGGCCCGATCGACCGAACGATCCGGCACCTGATGAATGCTGATATCCGGACGGCCGAACTTGCGCAGGCCGCGGGTGTGGATCCACGAACGATCCGGCTCGGATTCGCCGTCGCGCAGGATCAGCAGGTGGTTGCGGATCGGCGCACCATCACGGACCAGATATCTGCGCCGCCATGCATCGACGTCGAGCAGGCTCAGGACCTGCGGATCGAGGATCGCGACGCCGCCGATATCGAGCATGCCGGCCAGCACGCCCAGAGTGTCGCGCAGATAACCGGTGGACTGGCTGTCTTTCAACGTGCCGCGCACCACCATGACTTCGGGTGCATCAAGGGCGCGCTGATATGCTTCCGGCGCGTCGGCCTTGAACATGCGGCCCATCGGCCCTTTCAACGGATAGCCTTCCCACTGGCGCAGCGCGGCGTGATAGTGGCTGGTCGATGTGATCTCCGGCGGCAGGCCCGGGCTGCCGTAATCCTGCGATGGCACACGCACGGCATCGAATTTTCCGAACACATAGAACTGCAGCAGGATCTCCTCGTCGCTGGCATGCCAGTGCGGGCGCTGCCACGCGGGAATGGTGATCGGATTGTTCATGAAATTCCTCGATGATGGATGACACTCACCGGTTGTCGCCCAGCGGCAATACCGGTTGCTGCAGTTCGATGCGCCCGTTGCCGGCGCTGATCTTCTTGAATTCGGCACGGCTGACCGAGACATAGCGTTCGTTGCCGCCGATCTCGACCTGCGGACCTTCGGTCACTGCGCGGCCATGCTCGTCCACGCGCACCACCATGGTCGCCTTGCGACCGGTGTGGCAGATCGTCTTGATCTCTTCCAGGTTGTCGGCCCAGGCCAGCAGATAGCGGCTGCCATCGAACAGCTCGCCGCGGAAATCCGTGCGCAGGCCGAACGCGAGTACCGGGATATCGAGCATGTCGACCACGTCGCTGAGCTGCCACACCTGCGCCTTGCCGAGGAATTGCGCCTCGTCGACAAACACGCAATGCAGCGCGCCATTCGCAGCGATGTCCGCCTCGACCAAGGTCAGCAGGTTCTCGTCGCCACCGAAGCGCCGGGCGTTCGCTTTCAGGCCGATGCGCGACGCCACCATGCCATCGCCAAAACGGTTGTCCAGCGCAGGGGTGAGTATCAAGGTGCGCATGCCGCGCTCGTGATAGTTGTATGCACTCTGCAGCAGCGTTGTGGTCTTGCCGGCATTCATCGCCGAATAGTAGAAATAAAGTTTGGCCATGGCCG
>JBDTZX010000083.1:0-8748 GCA_040004895.1 Rhodanobacter sp.
CATGTCGTCCGATCGGACGCTTTGCGCTCAGCGCGGCAACGGCGGCGGCTTCGTCCCCGGCCTGTGCCGGGTCTTGGCCACAATCACGATCCAGCCGACCGGTCCAAGCACGGCGGCCCAGACCACGCCTTCCAGCAGCCGCCCGCGCCACCAGCCCAGCAACGCACCGACCAGCACGAACAGCAGGTTCCACCAGAACATGGTTGCCCACGGCACCATATTCAACAGGTTGAGGAAGACGTGCCAGAACGCGCCCGGCGCGTCGGGATCAACGCCGGCGGTCGCCTTGGCCAGCAGCTCGTCCAACTCAGCCTCCACCCATCGCTGCTTTCGTGCGGGCTAGCACCGGGCCATCGCGACGGCGGCATCGATGCGCTTCAATGCTTCATGGCGGCCGGTGAGGTAGATGGTGAAATCGATCGACGGCGACACCTGCGTACCGGTCATCGCCACGCGCAGTGGCTGGGCGACCTTGCCCATGCCCAGTTCGAGTTTCGCGGCCACCTGTTCGATCACCTGGTGGATCGGCCCGGGCTGCCATTCGCACCCGGCAAGCAGCAGCTTCGCGGCTTCCAGCACGGCGACCGCGCTGTCGTTCTTCAGATGCTTGGCGACGGCCTTGTCGTCCCATTCGCTGATCGGCGCGTACCAGATCTTCGCGCGCTCGGCCATTTCCTTCAGCGTGTGCACGCGATCGCGCAGCGCCACGATGACATCGGCCGGTGCGGGACCGCTGGCGATGTCGATGCCTGCACGCGCAAGATGCCACGCAAATTCCGGCGCCAGTGCCTGCGGATCCTCGCTCTTCAGATAATGCTGGTTGAGCCACGCGAGCTTTTCGGTGTCGAAGCGCGACGCGGCCTTGTTGACGTCAGCGATGTCGAACAGCGCGATCATCTCGTCCCGTGAAAAGATTTCCTGGTCGCCGTGCGACCAGCCCAGCCGCACCAGGTAATTGAGCAAGGCCTGCGGCAGGAAACCGTCGTCGCGATAGTCCATCACGCTGACCGCGCTGGTGCGCTTGGAAAGCTTCTTGCCTTCCTTGTCCAGGATCATCGGCAGATGCGCGAACTCCGGCACCGGCGCACCGAGCGCGTGGTAGATGTTGATCTGCCGCGGCGTGTTGTTGACGTGGTCGTCGCCGCGGATCACCTCGGTGATGCCCATGTCGATGTCGTCCACCACCACGGCGAAGTTGTAGGTCGGCCAGCCATCCGAGCGGAAGATCACCAGATCGTCCAGCTCGGCGTTGGCCCACTCCACCCGACCCTTGACCTTGTCCTCGAACACCACCGAACCGTCACCCGGATTGCGGAAGCGGATCACCCGGTTCGGATCGTCGCGCAGCGGCTCGTTGCGATCGCGGTAATAGCCGTTGTAACGCGGCTTGTCGCCATTCGCCATGGCGGCTTCGCGCATCGCCTCGATCTCGTCCTTGCTCTCGTAGGCGTAGTAGGCGTTGCCGGCGGCAAGCAGCTGATCGGCTACCTGCCGATAGCGCTGCAACCGATGAGTCTGGAAAACCGGCACCTGATCCGCCTCCAGACCGAGCCACTGCATGGCGTCGAGAATCGCCTGCACGGCGACGTCCGTGGAACGCTCGCGATCGGTATCCTCGATGCGCAGCAGGAACTCGCCGCCGCGACGACGCGATTCCAGCCAGCAGTACAACGCGGTACGCGCACCGCCGATATGCAGGAAGCCGGTGGGGCTGGGAGCGAAACGGGTACGCACGGTCATGGGATAATTTCGGAAAGCCACGGAGCGAAGCGATGGATTTTAGCCGATACCAGGGCAGCAACCGACGGAAACCACGATACGCATGGCGGATGCGCATGGTTTCGATGGCGATGCTGGTCGCTGGCTGCCTCTGCGTCGCCTTGCCGGCCCATGCGGACAACCCCGGCTTCGATCGCCCGGGCTACGGTTTTGCCCCGGGCGTGCTGGCTGCCGGCGACATCACGGTCGAACAGGGATTGCCCGACTGGAGCCGCGATCGGGCTGACGGCAGCAGCAGCTCAATGTACTCGGCGGACAGCCTGATCCGCATCGGTCTGGGCGGCCCGGTGGAATTGCAACTGGGCAGCACACCATGGAATTCGCTGCGTCAGACCGGTCCGGGTCTCGAAACCCGCAGCCATGGTCGTGGCGACAGCAATCTCGCGCTCAAGCTGGCGCTGCCGTCATCGAACCAGGCGTTTACCTGGGGTGTGCTGGGCAGCGTGGAATTCACCGATGGATCACCGGATTTCCGCAACGACCGGCGTCAGTACCTGCTTGGCGCGCAGTTCAATCTGCAGGCGAACGAGCGCAACTCGCTCGGCGCCTATCTCGAAGACGTTCGCAGCGGCGACAGCAACAGCACCACCGCGGCGATCAGTGACAACTACACGCTGACCCGCACGCTCGTCGCCTACGCCGAGGCGGCCCTGCTGCACTCGCCGGACCAGGGCAGCGGCACCGTCGGAGGTGCCGGACTGACCTGGATGGCGACATCGCGCGTACAACTGGACGCCGGCTTCGACCATCGCCTTGGCGGGCATGCATCGCAGTGGCAGACCAACCTGGGCATCTCGGTTTTCTTCGGTCACTGATCGCTGCCGGAACAGACGCGCTTCACTTGACGTGGATGGTGATCTTCTTCGACACCACGGCTGGATCGAACGGGAGATGGTTGGAATCACCCAGCTCAAGTTGCAGCGTATGCGTGCCCGGTTTCAGCTTCAGCGTGGTCTCGGTCTGGCCACCGCCGAAATGCAGATGATTGTCGTCTTTCGGAATCGGCTGGCCGGCAACCGGAAGGTCTTTCACATCGACCAGCAGGTGATGGTGACCGGTGTGTTCCTTGACGACTCCGGCCGGGGCCACGCCCATGCCCTTGAGGCCGAAACGCACCAGCACCTCCTGGCCGACGGTAGCGCCATCGCGCGGCGAGATGATGTAGACGGCGGCATCGCCGGGGGCCTGCGTGATTGGCAGCCCGGGAGCGTCGGCGGCAATTGCCGAATGGGCGATGGCGGTGAGGGCAAAGGCAAACAGCAAGCGTTTCATCGGCATTCTCCTGATCGGCGGGCGACCAGTGTAGGCGCCTCAGGCACCGCAGGACAAAAGGACGGCGTCACCACAACGTCATCCACACGCCACGCCGGCGAAACCCGACCAGCTCATGCTGTGTCAAGCCCGCACAGGTAACGTCATGCGCATCGGCATCGTCAGCGAGACCTATCCACCGGAAATCAACGGCGTCGCACTGACCGTGCACAGCCTCGCCGCCGGACTCGCCGCCCGCGGTCACAGCATCGACCTGATCCGTCCCCGCCAGTCGCAGCAGCACTCGAACGAGTCGGGCATCGATGTACTCGACATGCGCGGCGGCGCACTGCCCCGCTACCCGGGCCTGCGCTTCGGCCTGCCGGCCGGTCGCACCCTCCGGCAACACTGGCTGCAACGGCGTCCCGACGCGATCTACGTCGCCACCGAAGGCCCGCTGGGCTGGTCGGCCATCCGTGCGGCACGACGCATGGGCATCCCGGTCAGCAGCGGTTTTCATACGCGCTTCGACAGCTACGCTGATCACTACGGCATCGGCTGGTTGACGCCGGTGGTACGCGGCTATCTGCGCCGGTTTCATCAACGTGCCGCCGCCACGCTGGTCCCCACCGAAGCGCTTGCCGACGAGCTTCACGACATGGGCGTGTGCAATGCACGGCTGCTGCGTCGCGCGGTGGATACGCAGCTGTTCCATCCGTGCCGGCGCGACGACACCCTGCGCACGTCCTGGGGTGTCGACGCCACAACACCCGTCGCACTGTATGTCGGGCGCATCGCAGCGGAAAAGAATCTCGAGCTGGCGGTGCAGGCGTTTCGCGAGGTGCAAAAGCAAGTGCCGAATGCCCGCTATGTGTGGGTGGGCGATGGTCCGTTGCGCGCGACCATCGAGGCAGCCAATCCGGACTTCATCTTTGCCGGCGTGCAGCGTGGCGACGCGCTGGCACGGTACTTCGCCAGCGCCGACCTGTTCCCGTTTCCGAGCCTCAGCGAAACCTTCGGCAACGTGATTCTCGAAGCGCTGGCCAGCGGCCTGCCGGTGATCGCATACAGAGAAGGCGCCGCCCGGGAGCACCTGGACAGCGGCATCAATGGCTATTGCGTCGAGTCGGGCAACGCGGCCGAATTCATCGCCGCGACGGTGCGGCTGGCCAGCAACCCGGGCCTGATTCGTCACATGGGCCGCGCCGCCCAGCTCGGCATGGCCGGACTGTCACCGGATGGCGTGATCCGCGACTTCGAAAACCTGCTGCGCGAGTTGGCCGAGGAAAACTCCCATGAGCATGCTGCCGCCGTTGCACACGCCTGAGATATTGCTGGCGCCGCGCTTCGCGCTGGATCGCCAGGTCTGCGTCGCCGCCAACCGCTGGGGTGCGCGGCGTGCGGTGGGATGGTTTTTCGGCGCGATCAGCTGGCTGGGCGACGGCATCTTCTGGTACGCGCTGATGACCGTGCTGGCAATCGTCGGGGGGCAGCGTGGCGGCTTCGCGGCGGCACAGATGGCGGTGACCGGACTCACCGCGCTGTTGCTGTACCGCGTGCTGAAACGCTGGACGCGCCGGCCGCGGCCGTATCGTGTCTGTCCCGGCGTGATCGCGCACGTGCCGCCGCTGGACGAGTTCAGCTTTCCTTCCGGCCACACCCTGCAGGCGGTGAGCTTCAGCGTGGTGGCGCTGGCGTGGTATCCGATGCTGGCGCCGCTGCTGCTGCCGTTCACCACGCTGGTCGCCGCATCGCGGGTGATCCTCGGCCTGCACTATCCGAGCGATGTGTTCGCCGCCGTGCTGATCGGCAGTGCGCTTGGCGGCTTTTCGCTGTGGCTGGTGTCCGCTTTGCCCTTGATGCATTGAGCAGCGCCACAAGCGACTGCGCAATCACTGCGCAACGCGTGCGTCACTCCTTTGCGCTCAGACACATAGCCTACTTGTCCACAGGCTATCCGAACCGCTCTCCACAACTGCGGTGGACAACTCCGGCGAACGCCTCGCCAGACCATCGACTCACGCTGCGCGCGGCGCCCGCATCAGCAGGCCGAACAGGTCCGCCAGCTTGTCACGCATCTCGCGGCGGTCGACGATCATGTCGATCGCGCCGTGGTCGACCAGGAACTCCGAACGCTGGAAGCCTTCGGGCAGGGTCTCGCGCACGGTCTGCTCGATCACCCGCGGGCCGGCAAAGCCGATCAGCGCCTTCGGCTCGCCGATGTTGATATCGCCCAGCATGGCCAGGCTGGCGGATACGCCGCCGGTGGTCGGGTTGGTCAGCACGCTGATATACGGCACACCCGCATCGCGCAAGCGCGCCAGCGCGGCCGAGGTCTTGGCCATCTGCATCAGCGAGAACAACGCCTCCTGCATGCGCGCGCCGCCGGTGGCGGAAAAACACACCAGCGCGCTGCGTTCGGCCAACGCGCGCTCCGCGGAACGCGCGAATTTCTCGCCGACCACCGAGCCCATCGAGCCACCCATGTAAGCAAACTCGAAAGCCACCGCCATCAGCGACCGACCCTTGAGCTTGCCGCTCATGGCGACCATCGCGTCTTTCTCGCCGATCTTTTTCTGCGTGGCAATGATGCGATCACGGTATTTCTTGGAATCGCGAAACTTCAACGGATCTGTGGCCTCCATGCTCGCCCACAGTTCTGTCGCCGATCCTTCATCGAGCAACGCGTTGAGGCGCGTGCGCGCCTCGATGTAATGGTGATGTCCGCATTTGGGGCAAACCATCAGGTTGCGTTCGAGCTCCGGCCGATACAGCACGGTGCCGCAGCCACCGCACTTTTCCCACACGCCTTCGGGCACCGAGCCCTTTCCCGCATTCGGCTGCTGCGCACGGGTGGCCGGGTTCATGATTTTCTGCAACCAGTTCATCGTTTCACCTGACTTGTCGTGAACACCCGCATGCGGCTTGATCCCTTTCTCAACGCGCATCCAGTGCAGCGCGTATCGGCGCGAGAAACGCCTGTGTCCGTGCGGCGATATCCGCTGCATCGGTGGCGCCGGCGAGTCGATCGACCAGGGCACTGCCGATCACCACGGCATCGGCGAACACGGCAATCGCGCGTGCACTTGCCGCATCGCGAATGCCGAAACCGACCGCCACCGGCGCCTTCGAATGGCGCCGGATGTCGGCGACACGCGCAGCGATGTCGACGGTATTCAACTGTGCCGCACCGGTGATGCCTGCGAACGACACATAGTACAGGAAACCCTCCGCGGCCCCGCAAAGCTGCGCCATACGCGCAGGTGCGGTGGTGGGTGCAGCGAGCAGGATCTGCTGCAGCCCTGCGGCGCGCAGCGGTTGCAGCACCGCCGCTTCTTCCAGCGGGCAATCGACCAGCAACACGCCATCGACACCGGCGTGCACGGCTTCCTGCGCGAAGCGTGCGTAGCCGTGGATCTCCAATGGATTCAGGTAGCCCATCAGCACGATCGGCGTGTCGACATCACGTTCACGGAATTGCGCAACCCATGCCAGCACTTCATCAAGACCAACGCCTTTGGCGATCGCGCGCTCGCTGGCGTGCTGGATCACCGGTCCATCAGCCATCGGATCGGAAAACGGCACGCCGAGCTCGATGAGGTCCGCGCCGGCATCCACCAGCGCATGCATCAGTGCCACCATGTGTTCGGGCGAGGGATCCCCGGCGGTGACGAACGGAATCAGCCCGGTGCGATGGGCATCCTTCAGCGCGGCGAAGCGGCGATCGATGCGGTTCATACCTGAACGCCTTCGCGTTCGGCGATGGTGTGCACGTCCTTGTCGCCACGGCCGGAAAGGTTGCACAGCACCAGAGCATCCTTCGGCATGTCGCGCGCAAGCTTCATTGCCTGCGCTACCGCGTGACTGGATTCGAGCGCTGCGAGAATGCCTTCGGTACGCGCCAGCAGATGGAACGCTTGCAGCGCCTCGTCGTCGGTGATGCCGACATATTCCGCGCGGCCGGCATCTTTCAGGAATGCGTGCTCGGGACCGACGCCCGGATAATCCAGGCCCGCCGACACCGAATGCGTCTCGGTGATTTGGCCGTTGTCGTCGCAAAGGACATACGTGCGATTGCCATGCAATACGCCGGGACGACCCGCGGCCAGCGAAGCCGCATGACGGCCGGTCGAAATGCCCTCACCTGCCGCCTCGGCGCCGACGATGCGCACGTCGGCATCGTTGAGGAAGGCGTGGAACAGGCCGATCGCGTTGGAGCCGCCGCCGACGCAGGCGGTGAGCACATCCGGCAGGCGCCCGTACTGCTCGAGCATCTGCGCGCGCGCCTCGCGACCGACGATGGCGTTGAAGTCCCGCACCATCAGCGGATACGGATGCGGGCCGGCCACCGTGCCGATGATGTAGAACGTATCGGCGACGTTGGTGACCCAGTCGCGCATCGCTTCGTTCAGCGCGTCCTTCAGCGTCTTCGAGCCGGAGGTGACCGGCACGACTTCGGCGCCCAGCAACTTCATCCGGTAGACGTTGATCTTCTGCCGCTCGATATCCACCGAGCCCATGTAGACCACGCACTTCAGGCCCAGCCGCGCGGCTACCGTGGCGCTGGCCACGCCATGCTGGCCCGCACCGGTCTCGGCGATGATGCGCGGCTTGCCCATGCGTTTGGCGACCAGCGCCTGTCCCACGGTGTTGTTGATCTTGTGCGCGCCGGTGTGATTCAGGTCTTCGCGCTTGAGCAGGATGCGTGCGCCGCCGACGTGCTTCGACAAACGCTCGGCGTGATAGATCGGACTGGGGCGGCCCACGTAGTGCTTCAAGTCGCGATCGAGTTCGGCGATGAACTCCGGGTCCTCGCGCAGCCGCAGATAGGCTTCGGTGAGTTCGGCCAGCGGAGCCATCAGGGTTTCGGCGACGTAGCTGCCACCGTAGGTGCCGAAGCGGCCTTGCGCGTCGGGATAGGCGTTGAAATCCACGATCTTGTTCATGCACTCGCTCGTTGATGCAGGCCAGCGCCCGTGTCACGCGGGCCAGCGCAGCGTCTGCGCGCCTGCAGGGAGGTTGCCGTCCAACGCAACCGGCGATCATCTTAGCGGCATCCGCGGAATGGGCGAAGTCCCTGTGCCCGAATGACGCAGTTCTAGAGATAGCGCCGGATCTTCTCGCGCAACCCGGCAACCTGCTCGGGCGTGAGTTTGCCGAGAATGCCCCGGCGCGCTTCGGGAAGATGCGCGGCGGGGTTTTCATCATCGAACACGTAGTAGTCGAGCAAGATCTTCCACGCGGCCTTCTCCGCCGGTGGCAGCGACCTGAAAGTGAGGATGGCGTGCATCAGGCAACCCAGCGCTGTGCCCGGGGCGTCGCTGCCGGTCGCCACGCGCTTCCACCAGTAGTTCACCAGCGCGTTGATCCGCTCCAGCGACTCGACGTGGTGCCACCACATCGGTGGAATGTAGATCGCGTCGCCCGGACGCAGTTCCGCGGTCAATGCATGGTCGAGCGCAAGCTTCAGACGCGGATAGTGCGGATCGTCCGGACGGTCGAGTCGCGCGGTTCCCATCGCGGCTCCGGTCGGCGCAAAGTCCAACGGACCGATGTACAGATTGCGTGCCTGCTCCGGCGGAAACAGCGTGAAGCGCCGACTGCCGCAAACGACAACGGCCATGTTGTGAAATTCGTCGAAGTGCGCCGGGGTAGTCACCTGGTTGCCGATCCATATGCGCGGCTGGACCTTCGGATCGAGAAAAGAAAGCGCATGAT
>JBDTZX010000407.1:0-2611 GCA_040004895.1 Rhodanobacter sp.
ATCACGTAGCCGACACGGCGGCGCAATGCGAGCACGTCCGCGCTGCGCAGGATCCGGCCGTTGACCAGCACCTGTCCCTGTTCGGGCCGTTCCAGGCCCAGCAACAGCCGCAGCACGGTGGATTTGCCCGAGCCGCTGCTGCCGATCAAGGCGGTGGTCGTGCGGGCGGCAAACGTGAGGTTGAGCCGGTCGAGCGCCAGCAGCCTGCCGTAGCGCTTGCTGGCGTCCTCGAGGGCAAAGGTGATGCCGTTGGTCGGATCAGTCATCGGCCGCGCTCGTTTTGCTTCATCGATACCGCTGCGGCGCGATGCGTCGCATCCGGTTCATGACTGCGGCGTTGTCGCGTTGAAACGGGTGACGAAATCCGTCGCCGGCTCCGGTCGTCCCAGATGATAGCCTTGGCCGAAGTCGCAACCCATGTCCGCTAGCAGCTCGAGGGTGTCCTGATCCTCGATGCCTTCGGCGACCGTGGTCAGATCCATGTGATGGGCCATGTTGATGATCGCGCTGACCAGCTTGCTGGTATGTGGATCGTCGCGCATCGCACCCACCAGCGACTGGTCGACTTTCAGTTCGGTGGCGGGGAACCGTCGCAGATAGGCGATCGAGGCATAGCCGGCCCCGAAGTCGTCGATCGCGATGCGCACACCCAGGTCACGCAGCCGGTGCAGTACCTGCATGCTGGATTCCAGGTCGTTCACCAGGGCGGTTTCGGTGATCTCGACGACCACCGCGGTCGGCGCAACACCCCAGATCTCGAGCGCACCGATCAGTTGTTCGGCGGTGCCTGGCCGGGCGAAAACGCGTGGTGAAAAATTGATGGCGTAACTGAGTCCGGCCCGGGCCGGCACGCTCGCGGCCTGACGCAGCGTTGCGTTGATGCTCCAGCGCGTGAGTGCCGAGATCAGGTCGCTCTGTTCGGAAAACGGCACGAAGCTGGCCGGCGATACCTCGCCGTGTTGCACGCTGGTCCAGCGTGCCAGCGACTCGATCCCGGAAATACGGCGGGACTGGATGTCCCACACCGGCTGGAAGAACACCTGCAGGCGATTGGCCTCGATCGCGTCGCGCAACTCCTCGTAGAAGATTTCCACCTGGGTTTCGTGCAACTGGTAGATCGCATGCAGCTCGCCGCGTCGTTGCGCCTCGTCCAGTGCCATGCCCGCCCGTCGGCACAGCAGGTCGGCCCCGAGGCCATGGTCCGGATAGATCGCGATGCCGGTGACGGCACGCACCTGCCACGGCGTGGCGCCGCTTTCCAGCGGTTTCTCGAACGCCTGCGCCAGACGTGTGCTGGCGAGCAGCACGTGGTTCTGGTTGAGCATGGCCGGCAACACGATCACGAAGCTGTCGTCGCCGGCGCGGAAGACCTGATCGACCGGTCGCAGCGACTGCACGATCAGCTCCTGCACTTTCTCGCCGGCCTGTTCGCCCTGTTCGTAGCCGAAGCGCAGGCTGATCTCGCGCAGGCCCTGCACGCGCAGGAACATCACCGCCAGCCGGCCGCCCGCGGCGTCGGCATGATCGAGACGTTGCTGGATCGCGTTGAATATCTGCGGCCGGTTCAACATGGCTCAAGCGGCCCTCTTGCTGCAGTGGGTGTTCGGATCGAAAACCGAACGATACCAGTCACTGCAGGAAAAGCGCGGAGGCATCGATGTCGAAATCGCCCGTGGCCAGGCTTCGAACGATATCGATGGGCTTGCGGTCGTCGTTGTGGTGCATCAGGTCGACCTGGCGGAAATCCTGGGTCGGCTGCTTGTTCGCCGCGGTGAGTATCACCACTTTCGGTCGCAGCCTGCGCACCTGGTTCTGTGCCATCACCACAGCCACCTCACCGGTGCTCAGTTCCACCAGCGAACCGGTCGGGTACACGCCCAGGCAGACCTGGAATTGTTCGATCATCTCCGTCTGGAACTGCGTATTGCGCGCGGCATAGATCTGCCGCAATGCCTGATAGCGCGTGGCCGCAGCGCGATAGGGTCGCCGGCTGACCATGGCGTCGTAGGTATCGATGATGCCGAGCATGCGCCCGGTGATCGGTATGGTGTTGCCGGCCAGTCCGCCGGGATAGCCGCTGCCGTCGTGGCGCTCGTGATGGGTCAGCAGGATGTCCAGCACGTCGTGATCGGTAATGTCCGAATGCGACACGATCGCCATGCCTTCGGCGACATGCGAACGCACGATGTCGACCTCGGCCGGTGACAGTGACCCCTGGTGCTGCAGCAGCGATTCCGGCAGCCGCAGCTTGCCCACGTCCATCAGCAGTCCACCCGCGGCCAGGCTGAGAATGGTGTCTTCGCCGAATCCCAGGTGCCGTCCGAAGGCTGCGGCCAGTGCGCTGCAGCTGATCGCATGGCTGTAGGAATAATTGTCGCGGCGGCGCAGGCCTTCGACCAGAAAGAATGCGTCGGCACTGCGCAGCACGCTCTCGACCAACGGTCGCACCGCCTGCTCGACGTGCTCGACGGACAATTCGCGGCCACTGACGATGTCCTGGAAAATCCGGTCCACCATCAGCGAGGCATTGTCCACCGCCGCGCCGGCCCGCGGTGCCTCCTGCTCGATCGACACCTTGTCGACGTACTGGATCGCGCTCTTGAAGCGCGAC
>JBDTZX010000405.1:0-2608 GCA_040004895.1 Rhodanobacter sp.
TGCTGCTGATCGAGCTCAACGATGGCGTCAGCGTCGACGATGTGAAAGCCAGAACCGGCTGTGGTTTCGAGGTCGCCTCGTCGCTGCAGTCCTGAGTCGAAGCAGTAGCAGCCCGGATCGATTGAGCCTATGCCGGCACCGCGTCCGGAAAGCGGATGCGGGTGATGTTTTCGCGGCCGGGATACGTCTGCAATTCAAGCGGCCACGCGAACCGGTCGCTGATACGCTGGGCGATCGCCAGCTCGAAACCGTGCCGGTCGGCGCCGTACACGCGCAGCGGACCAGAGTTGTCACCGGGCGACTGGGGCGTTGCGTGATTGCTGATGCTGACGACACCGGGCAGCACAGTGATCACCACGCGACCCTGCTCTGTCTGCTGGCAGGCGTTGCGAATGACCTGCCAGCAAAGCACCGAAAATGCCCGCGACGACCCGATCAGCGCGAAACGTGCGGGTTCTTCCAGCTGCAATTCGATCGGTCGCCCCGCCAGCAAATCGCGCGCGGCCTGCAGTTCGTTTTCGAGCACGTCATTGACAATGAACCGTTCGCTCTCGGCACCCGCATCCGACTCGCGCGCCAGGATCAGCAGCGCTTCGACCAGCGCCTCCATTTCCAGGCTGGCACGCTTGATCCGGCGCACCGAGCGCGCGCCGAAATCGCTGACGCCTTCCTCGTCGCCCAGCATATCCACCGACATCTTGATCACTGTGAGTGGGCTGCGCAGTTCATGGCTGGCGTCGCGGGTGAAGTTCCGCTCGCGCTGATTGAACACCGCCACGCGCGAAGCAAAACCGTGCAGCCCCTTGGAGAGCGAAGCGATGTCTGCATCGGTATTCCGCGCCAGCCGGTCCGGTCGCAACAAATCGATGTCGGATTTGTCGTTCCAGCCGTTGACCAGGTTGGCCAGCGCGTTGACCGGCACCCATTCCCGCCGCATCGCCATCCAGGAAAGGACACTAGTGATCACGATCACTGCAATCACCGCTGGCCATGGCGCCACATCGTAGATGCCCATCACGCAGACGATGAGCACGGCCAGAAACTGCAGGGCGAACACCCACTTGATGCGCTGATGGAATGCGCCGGTGCGAAAAGTGACCGCTGGTTTGCTGGTGCTGTCCATTTCCTCGTCGTCGTTTCTCGATCAGGCCGTCTGCGCGGTCGAAGCCACCTCGGATTCAAGATCGGCAAGACGATAGCCCGCCGAATGAATGGTGTGTAGCAGGGGACGCGCGAAGGGTTTGTCGATGACGCGACGGAGGTTGTACAGATGCGAACGCAACGTATCGGAATCCGGCAGCGTGTCGCCCCAGATTTCGCGTTCGATATCGCGCCGGCTCACCACCCGCGGGGATTCGCGCATGAGGATCGCCAGCAGTTTCAGGCCGATCGGCGAAACCGTGAGTTCCTGACCCTCGCGTGTGAGACGCAGGGTGGCGGTATCCAAGGTCATGTCGCCAACGGTCAGGACTTCGGTGGACACCTGGCGACGATCGCGACGGATCAGCGCGCGCAGCCGGGCCTCCAGTTCGCGCACTTCGAAGGGCTTGACCAGATAGTCGTCGGCACCTGCCTCCAGGCCGATCAGCTTGTCCTCGAGCGTGTCGCGCGCCGTGAGCATCAGCACCGGAGTCGACTTCTTGGCTTCCTTGCGCAGCTTGCGGCAGACCTCGAGGCCATCCAGGCCCGGCAACATAAGATCAAGCACGACCACGTCGTAGCTGTTCGAAACCGCCAGATGGAGGCCGCTCACGCCGTCAGCCGCATAGTCAACCGAATAGCCTTTTCGCTCAAGAAATTCGCCAACCATTTCAGCGATCTGGCGATTATCCTCGACCAGAAGAATCAGTCCCGATTGCTCGTCATGTACGGTCATCGTCGTCCTCGCATGGCTGGTTTCACATATGTGAAAACAATACTTGGCTTACCGGTGACAGGCCCGTGAAATGGATCGAGACCAATCCGACTGCGTCATCCACGGTTCACTGCAGCAAGGGCTGCAACTCATGCCACACCGTGTCGAGGACTTTCGGTTCGGCTGCTGCCACCGGATGCAGGCCATCGTCCTGCATCAGCGACGGATCGAGCGCCACGCTTTCAAGCAGGAACGGAATCAGCGCAGTGTGCCTTGAGCTGGCAAGGTCCTTGTATACCGCGCGCAGGCCATCGCGATAGGTCGCGCCGTAGTTCACCGGCAACTCGATGCCGACCAACAGCACCTGCACGTTCGCGTGTTGCGCGGCCTCGATCATGGCCGCGAGATTGTCATGCAGCTGTGGCAGCGGCAGGCCCTGCAACCCATCGTTGGCGCCCAGTTCGAGCACCAGTATTGCCGGCCGGTACTTCTGCAGCAGTGCGGGCAGTCGATTGCGTCCGCTGAGCGAGGTCTCACCGCTGATGCTGGCATTGACCACGGCCCACTTCGGCACCATCTCTCCCAGACGCGTGTCCAGCAGATGCACCCAGCCGGACTCCACCGGTATGTTGTGCGCGGCAGAAAGCGAGTCACCCAGTACCAACACTGTCTTCGGTGCCGCATGCGCGGCGCCGATGCTGCACACAAACAGCAACCCGATCCACGACAACCAGCCAGGGCAACGACGCATGA